>NZ_JBEPEQ010000070.1:0-33286 GCF_040300925.1 Micromonospora sp. NPDC000207 | reverse complement strand
ATACATATACTATGATGTTTAAACACTCCTCCCCACCCCTCCCCTGCCCGCCTCGGGTTGCGGGTAGCGCGCCGGCCCCGGGAAGGGGCGGCCCCCGGCGGGGGATCAGCCCTGCTTCTTGACGGGTCGGGCCTTCTTCGGGTTGGCAGGCTTGGCGCCCGGCTTCGGGCCGGCGACCTTCGGGGCGGCCGGCTTGACCGGTGCCGGGGCGACTGCCTTCTTGCGACCCAGCAGTCCACGGGTCGTGGCCGGCTGCGCCTTGGTGGCGGTGCTTCCCGGCTTGCCACCCGGGGTGGGGGGCGGCGGGAACTTCCGCAGCACCCACTGCTGCTGACCGAGGGTCACCAGGTTGTTGGTGACCCAGTAGATGATCACACCGATCGGGAAGATCGCGCCGGAGATGAGCAGCGAGGCCGGGATGCCGTAGAGCATCAGTCGCTGGATCATCCGCTGCTGCGGGTCCTCCGCCCAACCGGTCTTGAGGATCATCTGACGGCTGGTCAGGTACGTCGTCAGCATCATGATCAGGACCAGGACACCGGCGATCACCTTGACCGTGGTCCCGTTGGCGTTCAGCTTCGCCAGTTCCTCGGCGGTCGAGCCGAACTTCCCGGCGATCGGGGCGGTGAAGATCGTCGCTTGCGAGGCACTGTCGAACTGGTCGGCGGTCCAGCCGTACAGGACCTTCCACCGCTCGTCCCGGTCCGGGTTGAGGCGGCGCAGCACGTGGAACAGCCCCAGGAAGACAGGGATCTGGAGGAACATCGGAAGGCAACCCATCAGGGGGTTGGCCTTCTCCTTCCGATAGAGCTCCATCATTTCTTTCTGGAGCGTCTCCCGGTCACCCTTGTGCTTCTCCTGGAGGGCCTTGACCTGCGGCTGCAACGCCTGCATGGCGCGCTGCGACTTGATCTGCTTGACGAAGACCGGGAAGAGGATCACCCGTACGGTGACCACCAGGAACACGATCGCCAGGATCCAGGCCCAGTTCGTGCCGAGGACCTCGCCGACCGGCACCCCGATGGCGTCCCAGGCCGAGTGCCAGGCGAGCAGGATCCACGAGATCGCGTAGTAGATCCAGTCGAGACTCAATTCTCAGGCTCCAGTCACGTCGGCGCGGCGGCGGTCGCCCGGTTCCGGAACCGGGTCGTGCCCACCAGGGTGAAATGGGTGGCAGCGCAGCAGTCGCCGGGCCGTGAGCCAGACTCCCCGCAGCGCGCCGTGCCGGGCGAGCGCCTCCAAGCCGTACGCGCTGCACGACGGGTAGAACCGACAACGGGCCGGCAGTGCCGGACTTATCCAACGACGGTACGCGACGATCGGGCCACTGAGCACCCGGGCACCCAGCGTGGGGGGCCGCCCGACGGCCTGTCGACAGGTCACCGGGATCGCCGGGCCCGAGCCGTACGCGCCGCCTCCAGCGCGGCGTCCAGATCAGCGCCGAGCCGGGAGTACGACGCGTCGGCGGCCGACGGCAGCGCTCGTACCACGAGGTCGCTGCCGGCCGGCAGTTCGTCGATCCGGTCGCGGACCAGGTGGCGCAGCCGACGGCGGACCCGGTTGCGGACCACCGCCGGCCCGACTGCCTTGGACACCACGAAGCCGGCGCGGGTCGGTGCCGAGGGTTCCTCGGTACCGCTCTCCCGCGCCGGCTTCGGCGAGGTGCTCGTCGGCAGGGTCAGGTGGACGACGACGGAGCCACGGCCGACTCTGCGGCCAGCACGAACCGCCACGGCGAAGTCAGTGCTGCGCCGCAGTCGTTGCGCGGCGGCCAGCACGACTGCCCACGTCCTGCCAACCGTCGGCCTCAGGCCGACAGGCGGGCGCGGCCCTTGGTGCGACGGGTCGAGATGATGGAACGGCCGGCCCGGGTGCGCATCCGCAGCCGGAAGCCGTGGGTCTTCGCGCGCCGACGGTTGTTCGGCTGGTAGGTGCGCTTGCTCACGTCAGGCTCTCCGTTTTCGTACGCCCCGTGCGCGGTTTCCACGGGGACGTGGGGTGGTCCAGGCCACCTCGGCGGTGACCCCTGATTCGGTGCTGCCCGGCGGCGCGGATCCCCGGCAGTGCGAGGTGACGACTGCGGACAGCAAACACCCATCACCCTAGCAGAGGGCGACAGAGCAGCCGCTCAAGCCTACGCAGCCAGGCAACGCCGGTCAAAGAAGATCCACTTCGCCCGGCCGGTCCCACCGGCCCGCCCCGCCGGTACTTCCGTGAGCAGGTCGGACAGGCCCGGCGGGGGACCGATGCGGCGGTTTTCGCTGATACCGACAACGATGCCCCCGCCCCCGATGTTGAAGGCCTGTGGACAACGCTGTTAGCGTGCCCGTTTGCGGTCACTGTGCTCAGGCCCGACTCACCGCCGCCGGGGGGGCGCGGCGAGCCGGGGCACGAGGAGCCGGGGACAGAAGAGGCCGGCTCCTCGCCGGCGGCAACACCGGACAAGCCGAAGGGCAAGACCGGACAAGGCAGTGGATCGTTCGGCACGGTGGATCCGTTTCAGCACCCGTCCGCACCGGGGGGCAGGTCCGAGCCGTATCCGACGGACAGCCACAATCAGTCGGTACACAGGGTGTGGATAACCTGTGGACGACGGTCCCGTCGGTTGACGTTCCGCCTGCTCACGGCGGTGCAAGGCCGGAGGTGGCAGGACAGCGTCGGCGGTCGTCAGGTCAAGGCGAGGGGGTGGCACAACGGTGGCCGGTACGACCGACCTTGCCGCGGTGTGGACGGCGACCACGGACGATCTCGCCGACGAGATCATCTCTGCCCAGCAGCGGGCGTACCTGCGACTCACCCGGCTCCGTGCGATCGTCGAGGACACCGTCCTGCTCTCCGTCCCGGACGCCTTCACCCGGGACGTGATCGAGTCCCGCCTCCGACCGGCCATCACCGAGGCCCTGTCGCGTCGGCTCGGCCGGTCCATCCAGGTGGCGGTCACCGTACGACTCCCCGAGGACAACTCCGGGCGACCGGCGGGCACCGTCTACCGCAGCGCCGACACCGGCGAGTTCGACACCCCACCCCAGGATCGGTACGGCACCGACGACAGGGGACCCGCCCCGGACGGCGGGCTCTTCCCGAGCCCCGGGTCACGAGGCGAGCCGGGGGCCGAGCGCCCCGAGCCGACTCAGGGCACCGGAGACCAGCCCGACCGGACCGACGCCCCGGAATCCGACGCCGACGGGCGCGCGTACCCGGACGGTCACCGACCCGGGGCGATCCCCAACAGCCGGGACGGTCAGGAGACCCTCTTCGGCACCGGCTTCGGCGGTGGGCTCCGGCACGACCGGGGCGGCCCGGATCCGAACGGCTTCGCCGACCGCGGCGACCGCCCGTTCGAGCCCCGGTACCGGCAGGACCCCGGCCCCGGCCCCGGCCACCTGCGCGGGCTCGACGGGGGACCGGACAACGGACCGGGGCGGGCCACCGACAACGGGCCGGGCCGCAACACCGACAACGGTCCGGGCCACCGGCCGGGAATGCGGGACGACAGGCGGCCCGGCGGCGCGGAGGGCGGCGGAAACCGCCTGAACCCGAAGTACATGTTCGAGACGTTCGTGATCGGGTCGTCGAACCGGTTCGCGCACGCCGCCTCCGTGGCGGTCGCCGAGTCACCGGCGAAGGCGTACAACCCGCTGTTCATCTACGGCAGCTCCGGGCTGGGCAAGACCCACCTGCTGCACGCCATCGGGCACTACGCCACGACGCTGGGCAACGCCCGATCGGTCCGGTACGTCTCGACCGAGGAGTTCACCAACGACTTCATCAACTCGTTGCGTGACGACAAGACCAGCGCCTTCCAGCGCCGCTACCGCGACGTCGACATCCTGCTGATCGACGACATCCAGTTCCTGGAGAACCGCGAGCGGACCCAGGAGGAGTTCTTCCACACCTTCAACACCCTGCACAACGCCAACAAGCAGATCGTGATCACGTCCGACCGGTCCCCGAAGCAGCTGGCGACCCTGGAGGACCGGCTCCGCACCCGCTTCGAGTGGGGGCTGCTCGCCGACATCCAGCCGCCGGACCTGGAAACCCGGATCGCGATCCTGCAGAAGAAGGCCGCCCAGGAGCGTCTGTACGCCCCGCCGGACGTGCTGGAGTTCATCGCCTCCCGGGTGTCGAACTCGATCCGGGAGCTGGAGGGAGCGCTGATCCGGGTCACCGCGTTCGCCAGCCTGACCCGCTCCACCGTCGAGTTGTCGCTTGCCGAGGAGGTGCTGCGGGACTTCATCCCCGACGGTGCCGGCCCGGAGATCACCGCGGACCAGATCATGGTGGCCACCGCCGACTACTTCGGGGTGAGCCTGGAGGACCTGCGCGGACACTCCCGGTCCCGGGTGCTGGTGAACGCCCGCCAGGTCGCGATGTACCTGTGCCGGGAACTGACCGACCTGTCGCTGCCCCGGATCGGGCAGGCCTTCGGCGGACGCGACCACACCACAGTCATGCACGCCGACCGCAAGATCCGCCAGCAGATGGCCGAACGCCGGTCGCTCTACAACCAGATCGCCGAGCTGACCAACCGCATCAAGCAGATGACCTGACCCGTCGAGGGGGCCGGCAGGACGGCCCCCGAGGGCAGGAGCGCCGCTCAGGACAAGAGGCTCCCCGCAGCGCTGGGCTGTCACCTCAGTGCAGGAGCGTCCCTCGGCGTAGAAGACACCCTCGACACCCCCTCAGGGGTACGCCTGCGCGTCCCGCGTGCCCGATCCACGCCCGGCCCAACCCGGCCGGGCGTTTCCGTGTCCGTGGACCGGCTACGCCGGTGCCCGCTCGGACGAGAAACGGGCGATCAGGCTGTGGAGTGGGTCACGTCGACTGTGGGTAAGACCCCCCGGCCGACCTCGAAGCGACCCCGCAGCGACCCCGAAACGACCCGTGGCGACCCCGCGACCGACCCGTCGGCCGCCCCGGTGAGCCCTCGAACGACGCCGGACAAGCCCTCGATCGGGCCGGAGAACGTCCACAGGTTGTGCCTCGACCCGGTTTACCCCTCAGGATCGGGCTGTGTTCATCCACAGTATCCACAACCCGTCCACAGGCAGTTATCCACTGACTGTGGACAACCACGGTCAGTCCCGGCCTGGTTACCCACAGGCTGTGGAGAAACCCTGGGGAAAAGCTGTGGACGGCTGTGGACGACTCCGGCCGTGGTCCACAGGTTCGGACCCCCCTGTGCATGGCCTGTTGAAGGTTCTGGGGATAACTGGTGAGGGATCGCTCGGCGTCATCCACAGGGCTGGGGAGAAAGTCGGTGGATAACCGGTGGATAACCGGTGGACGACGGTGGATAACTTGCCGTCCGCAACGGCCTGTGGATAAGAACGCGAGTTATACCCCGGGTTCTCCACAGGTAACCCACCGGTGGATAACGGGTCTGAGCTGCGAAAAGGCGGGTTATCCACAGTTTGCACAGGACCGATGAAGACGATGAGTTAGTTCTTCTAAGACAACAAAAACCAATCATCACCGTTGAGCTTCCTGTGGATCGCCGTCCGAACCGGCCGTCGCCCCGTCCACAGGCAGCAACCGATGCCCGGGGGCGGACGCACGACCGATGCCGACGAGCCCTAAGGTTCGATGGGTACCCGCCCGGTCAGGCGGGTCGGTAGGCAGCGGTCGGCATGAGAGAGTTGTCGCTGACGTCGACGCGGAGGCATTGATGAAGTTCCGAGTGGAGCGCGACGCGCTCGCCGAGGCTGTGGCGTGGACCGCGAAGAGCCTGCCCAACCGACCATCCGTACCCGTGCTCGCCGGTGTGCTGCTCCGGGTGACCGACGGCAACCTGCAGGTCTCCGGATTCGACTACGAGGTCTCCAGCCAGGTCACCGTCGAGGTCCAGGGTGACGCCGACGGCGCGGCCCTCGTCTCCGGGCGGCTGCTCGCCGAGATCACCAAGGCCCTGCCCGCCAAGCCGGTGGACATCGCCGCCGTCGGCGCGCATCTGGAGCTGGTCTGCGGCAGCGCCAGGTTCACCCTGCCCACCATGCCGGTGGAGGACTACCCGACCCTGCCGGACATGCCGGAGAGCGCCGGGACCGTCGACTCGGCGGCCTTCGCCGCCGCCGTCGCCCAGGTCGCCATCGCCGCCGGCCGCGACGAGACCCTCCCGATGATGACCGGGGTCCGGCTGGAACTCTCCGGGACCACCCTGGCCATGCTCGCCACCGACAGGTACCGGTTGGCCCTGCGTGAGATGGAGTGGAACCCGGACGACGCCGAGGTGAGCATCAACGCCCTCGTCCCGGCCCGGACGTTGCACGACACCGCCAAGGCCCTCGGACCCCTCGGCGGTCACGTGACAATGGCCCTCGCCCAGGGCTCGGCCGGCGAAGGCATGATCGGCTTCGCCGGTGGCACCCGCCGTACCACCAGCCGCCTGCTCGACGGTGCCAACTACCCGCCGGTGCGTTCGCTCTTTCCCGCCAGCCACAACGCCGAGGCCCGGATCTCGGTCAGCACCCTGATCGAGGTGGTCAAGCGGGTCGCCCTGGTCGCCGAGCGGACCACCCCGGTGCTGCTCAGCTTCAGCACCGACGGGCTGGTGGTGGAGGCCGGCGGCACCGAGGAGGCGCGGGCCAGCGAGGCCATGGAGGCCACCTTCACCGGTGACGAACTCACCATCGGGTTCAACCCGCAGTACCTCATCGACGGCCTTGCCAACCTTGGCGCACAGACCGCCGTGTTCCAGTTCGTCGACGCCTTCAAGCCGGCAGTGATTTCTCCCGCCGGAGAGGATGGCGAGGTCATTGCGGGGTACCGGTACCTCATCATGCCGATCCGCGTCTCCCGCTGACCGGCGTGTGACACGCCTGGACCTCGACCCCACCGGAGGTGGAACCCCATGCAGCTCGGCCTGGTAGGACTCGGCCGGATGGGCGGCAACATGCGCGAGCGGCTGCGCGCCGCCGGCCACGAGGTGGTCGGCTACGACCGCGACCCGGGGCTGAGTGACGTCGCCGACCTGGCCGAACTGGTCGAGAAGCTCGACGCGCCCCGCGCCGTCTGGGTCATGGTCCCGGTCGGGGTCACCGACAGCACCGTCGACGACCTCGCCGCCGTCCTCTCCGCCGGTGACATCGTCGTCGACGGCGGCAACTCCCGGTTCAGCGACGACGCCCTCCGCGCCGAGCGCCTCGCCGCCCAGGGCATCGGGTACGTCGACGTCGGCGTCTCCGGCGGCATCTGGGGCCGACAGAACGGGTACGGCCTGATGGTCGGCGGTGCCCAGGAGCACGTCGACCGGCTGATGCCGGTCTTCGACACGCTCAGGCCGGCCGGGGAGTTCGGATTCGTGCACGCCGGTCCGGTAGGTGCCGGTCACTACGCCAAGATGGTGCACAACGGCATCGAGTACGGCCTCATGCACGCCTACGCCGAGGGCTTCGAACTGCTCTCCGCCTCCGAGCTGGTGACCGACGTCCCGGGCGTGGTCAAGTCCTGGCGGGACGGGACCGTGGTCCAGTCCTGGCTGCTCGACCTGCTCGACCGGGCTCTCGACGAGGACCCGGAGCTGGCCGCGATCAGCGGTTACACCGAGGACACCGGAGAGGGGCGGTGGACCGTCGACGAGGCCGTCCGGCTCGGCGTGCCCCTGAACGTCATCGCCGCCTCCCTGTTCGCCCGGTTCGCCTCCCGTCAGGACGACTCACCGGCGATGAAGGCCGTCTCCGCGCTGCGTCAGCAGTTCGGCGGGCACGCCGTCCGTAAGGCCTGAGCGGCGATCCCACAGGTGTACGTGCGCCGGCTCGAACTCGTCGACTTCCGCTCGTACGAACGGGTCGGTGTCGACCTGGAGCCCGGTCCGAACGTCCTGGTGGGGGCCAACGGCATGGGCAAGACCAACCTGGTCGAGGCCCTGGGTTACGTGGCGACGCTCGACTCGCACCGGGTCGCCACCGACGCCCCCCTGGTGCGGATGGGGGCGAACGCGGCGGTGATCCGCTGCGAGGTGGTGCACGACGGTCGGCAGCTCCTCGTCGAGCTGGAGATCGTGCCGGGGAAGGCGAACCGGGCCCGGATCGGGCGCTCCCCGGCCCGACGGGCCCGTGACGTGCTCGGGGCGCTGCGCCTGGTGCTCTTCGCACCGGAGGACCTGGAACTGGTCCGGGGCGACCCGTCGGAACGTCGCCGCTACCTCGACGATCTGCTGGTGCTGCGTCAGCCCCGCTACGCCGGGGTCCGCGCCGACTACGAACGGGTGGTCAAGCAGCGCAACGCGTTGCTGCGGACCGCGTACCTGGCCCGTAAGACCGGGGGCACCCGGGGCGGTGACCTGTCCACCCTCGCGGTCTGGGACGCGCACCTGGCCCGGCACGGCGCGGAACTGCTCGCCGGACGGCTGGAGTTGGTCGCCGCCCTCGCTCCGCACGTGGCGAAGGCGTACGACGCGGTGGCGGCCGGGCGGGGTGCCGCCACCGTCGCCTACCGCCCCTCGGTCGACCTGGACGATCCCGCCGCCGACCGGGAGGCACTCGGTGCGGCGTTGACCGCCGCCCTCGCCGAGACCCGCAGCGCGGAGATCGAGCGGGGCACCACCCTGGTCGGCCCACACCGTGACGACCTGTCGCTCACCCTCGGCCCGCTGCCCGCCAAGGGGTACGCCAGCCACGGCGAGTCCTGGTCGTACGCGCTGGCCCTGCGGCTGGCCGGGTACGACCTGCTGCGTGCCGACGGTATCGAGCCGGTGCTGGTGCTCGACGACGTCTTCGCCGAACTCGACGCCGGTCGGCGCGAACGCCTTGCCGAACTGGTCGGCGGCGCCAGCCAGTTGATCGTCACCTGTGCGGTGCCCGAGGACGTCCCGACGACCCTCGACGGCACCCGGTACGAGGTACGCGAGGGGGCGGTCACCCGTGCCTGACGAGACACCGGGTACGCCGGGCGACCGGCTCCCGCCCCGCCGGTCCGGCCGCCGCCCACCGGCGGGATCCCGCCCGGGCCCCACCCCCGACGGGCCGGATCCGGCCGGGGGAGGACCGCAGACGGGAGACCGGCAGCCGTTGGACGGGGGCGCTGCGGGCGAGAACGGTGGCGCCGAGGGCGCCGACGGACCGCGCGGCCCGGAACTGGCCCGGGCGGTCCTCGACGCGGCCAGGTCCCGCCGGGAGACGGCGGCACGGCAGCGACGGCGTACCCCGGGCGGGACGGGCACCGGTGACGGCCCGGAGCGACGACTGCGCGGCTACTCCGGCCCGGGACCGGACCCCCGGGACCCGCAACCGCTCGGTGTGGTCCTGGGCCGGTTGGTCAAGGCACGGGGGTGGGCCCAGCCGGCCGCCGAGGCGACGGTCTTCGGGGCCTGGGAGAAGGTGGTGGGACCGGAGGTCGCCCAGCACAGCCGGCCGGTCAAGCTTGAGGAGGGCGAGCTGACGGTGGAGGCCCGCTCCACCGCCTGGGCGACCCAGCTGCGGCTGTTGGCCGGGTCGCTGCTCAAGCAGATCGCCCAGGAGGTCGGCCACAACGTCGTCCGCAAGCTGCACATCCACGGCCCCGCCGCGCCGTCGTGGTCCCGGGGCCCCCGCCGGGTCCGGGGCCGGGGTCCCCGCGACACCTACGGCTGACCCCGCTGGGCCGCATCGCGCGAGGGCGGGTCGGCCGACGAGGGCGCGCGGCGACGGCAGGGCCGCCGCGCGCGTCAGGGTAGGCGTCAGGCGGAGGCGTAGACGGCGTAACCGCGCTCGGCGCAGCGGCGGTAGAAGGCGGCCAGCACGCTCAGTTCGGGGCAGGTGAAGCTCCACTGGGGTGGGGCACCCGCCTCGTCACGCAGCCCGTCGAGGCGGCTGTCGAGCCACCGCAGCTGCTGTTCGGCAAGGCGGCCGTCGGACATCAGGGAGCGCAGGACGGTGCTCACCGAGTCGAAGGTGACGGCGTCGCCGTGCGGTCGGTGCGCCTCGACGAACCGTTCGACCCCGCCGGCCACCCAGGCGCACCCGTCCGGGTCGATCACCGGGTCCTCGTCCTCGGCGGCGGCCTCCGTGGCGTACAGCACATTCTCCAACCCGAGGATCAGGTCGACGAGTTCGGTGTACGCGGTCGCGCGTACCGTGCCGCTCTGCGCGATCAGCTCGGCGAGCGCTGCGGTGGGCGCGGAGACCTGGGGCATCTCCACGATCTCGCCGAAGTCCACGAACTCCGCCGGTGCCACCGGGTCGTAGAAGCGACCGGTTCGCGGCCAGTGCACCGCGACGTTGTCCAGCCCCATCGGGCGTCACTCCTCACACCACGTGTCGAGCCGTCCGTGTCGATCGTCCGGTTCCGGGCGGGAAAGATCAAGACCGGTCGGACGGTGTCGCAAACGTACGGTACGACGCCAGCTGTCCGTTGTCCGGCCCGCTCTCCACCGAATCCGACTCGACGGCCGGTGCCGCGTTCGAACGACCCTTGGCGTGTAAGGGGGGTCGCGGACAGCGAGATACGGGCCGCTAGGCACTTCTCAGCCGCCGCGCAGGGGTGCCGAGTGGTGGTTCTGTCGGCCGCGCACAGTAGGATTGGCGGCGAGACGAAGACCCGAAGCGAAGGGACCGATGACGGGCCGAACACCCGTGATCATCTCTCCACGTCGGGTCGAGCCGATCGCGATCCGCGGGCGAACCGCGGCGACCGGCGCGTTCGGCCGTACCCCGGAAACAGACCCGGTCCAGCCCGCGCGCCGACGTCGCGTCCTGTCCGCCGAACCCGCGCCCCACGCGCCCCCACGGCGCGGGTGGGGCGAGAAAGTGGCCGAGGGTGGCAGACAAGCAGGAGTACGGCGCCGAGTCGATCACCGTCCTCGAAGGGCTTGAGGCGGTCCGCAAGCGGCCCGGTATGTACATCGGGTCGACCGGTGAGCGCGGCCTGCACCACCTCGTCTGGGAGGTCGTGGACAACGCGGTGGACGAGGCCCTGGCCGGCCACTGCGACACCATCGACGTGGTGCTGCTGGCCGACGGCGGGGTCCGGGTCACCGACAACGGCCGAGGTTTCCCGGTCGACCTGCACCCGAAGCTCAAGAAGCCCGGCGTCGAGGTCGCCCTCACCGTGCTGCACGCGGGCGGCAAGTTCGACGGGAAGGCGTACGCCGTCTCCGGCGGTCTGCACGGGGTGGGCGTCTCGGTGGTGAACGCCCTCTCCACCCGGATGGCTGTGGAGATCCACAAGGACGGTTTCGTCTGGCGGCAGCAGTACGCCAACTCGAAGCCCGGTCCGCTGGAGAAGGGCGAGACCACCGACCGGACCGGCTCGGCGGTCTCCTTCTGGCCCGACCCGGACGTCTTCGAGACCGTCGACCTGGACTTCCAGACGATCTACCGGCGGATCCAGGAGATGGCCTTCCTCAACCGGGGCCTCACCATCCACCTGCTCGACGAGCGGGTGGCCGAGGAGGAGGACGGCAAGCAGCGGGAGGTCACCTTCTGCTACAAGGGCGGCATCGCCGACTTCGTCCGCCACCTCAACGCCTCGAAGAACCCGATCCACAAGTCGGTGGTCGAGTTCGGCGCCGAGGAGGAGGGCATGTCGGTCGAGATCGCCATGCAGTGGAACGAGTCGTACGGCGAGTCGGTCTACACCTTCGCCAACACCATCAACACCCACGAGGGCGGCACCCACGAGGAGGGCTTCCGGGCCGCGTTGACCGGGATCGTCAACCGGTACGGCACGGAGAAGAAGCTCCTCAAGGGCGACGAGAAGCTCTCCGGCGAGGACATCCGGGAGGGGCTGGCCGCGATCATCTCGGTCAAGCTGGCCAACCCGCAGTTCGAGGGGCAGACCAAGACCAAGCTGGGCAACACCCCGGTGAAGAGCTTCGTGCAGCGGGTCTGCAACGAGTGGCTGGTCGACTGGTTCGACCGGAACCCCGCCGAAGTGAAGATCATCATCACCAAGGCCTCCCAGGCGGCCCGGGCCCGGATCGCCGCCCAGCAGGCCCGCAAGCTGGCCCGACGCAAGTCGCTGCTGGAGTCCGGCTCGATGCCGGGCAAGCTCGCCGACTGCCAGTCGACAGACCCCCGGGAGTCCGAGGTCTTCATCGTCGAGGGCGACTCGGCCGGTGGCTCGGCCAAGCAGGGGCGGGACCCGCGTACCCAGGCGATCCTGCCGATCCGGGGCAAGATCCTGAACGTGGAGAAGGCCCGCATCGACCGGGTCCTGAAGAACAACGAGGTCCAGGCGCTGATCACCGCGCTCGGTACGGGTATCCACGACGACTTCGACATGGAGAAGCTGCGGTACCACAAGGTGGTCCTGATGGCCGACGCCGACGTCGACGGTCAGCACATCCAGACCCTGCTGCTCACCCTGCTGTTCCGGTTCATGCGTCCGCTCGTCGAGTTGGGGCACGTCTACCTGGCCGCCCCGCCGCTCTACAAGATCAAGTGGAACAAGAAGGGTGACGACGCCCAGTACGCCTACTCCGACCGGGAGCGGGACGGGCTGATCGCCCTGCGGCAGCAGAAGAAGCCGAACGCCAAGCCGGACGACATCCAGCGGTTCAAGGGTCTCGGCGAGATGAACTATCCCGAGCTGTGGGAGACCACGATGAACCCGGCGACCCGTACGCTGCGTCAGGTCACCCTCGACGACGCCGCGACCGCCGACGAGCTCTTCACCGTGCTGATGGGTGAGGACGTCGAGGCGCGCCGGTCGTTCATCCAGCGCAACGCCAAGGACGTGCGGTTCCTCGATATCTGATCGGCCTGCTCGACCGGGCGGAGTAGTCACCGCCCGGTCGGCGGTCCACAGAGTTATCCACAGGTGGACCGGTATCCACAGCAGTTATCCACAGCACAAAAGCGACTCTGAGTCTGATAAGGGTTAACAGTGACCGATATCCCCGAGTCCACACCGAGCGAGCCGGAGAACCCGGAGACTGGCGCCGCCGTCGTGGCGCACGACCGGATCGAACCGGTCGGCCTCGAGGTGGAGATGCAGCGCTCCTACCTCGACTACGCGATGAGCGTGATCGTCGGGCGGGCACTGCCGGACGTCCGGGACGGTCTCAAGCCGGTTCACCGCAAGATCCTCTACGCCATGTTCGACTCCGGGTACCGCCCGGACCGGGGGTACGTGAAGTGCTCCCGGGTGGTCGGCGACGTGATGGGTCAGTTCCACCCGCACGGCGACACCGCCATCTACGACGCGCTGGTCCGGATGGCCCAGCCCTGGTCGCTGCGGTACCCCCTGGTCGACGGCAACGGCAACTTCGGCTCCCCCGGAAACGATCCGGCCGCGGCCATGCGCTACACGGAATGCAAGCTCGACCCGCTGGCGATGGAGATGCTGCGGGACATCGACGAGGACACCGTCGACCTCCAGGACAACTACGACGGTCGGGCCAAGGAGCCCACCATCCTCCCGGCCCGGATCCCGAACCTGTTGATCAACGGGTCCGAGGGCATCGCCGTCGGTATGGCCACCAAGATCCCCCCGCACAACCTGCGGGAGATCGGCGCGGCCGTGCAGTGGTGCCTGGAGCACCCGGAGGCCGACGAGGCGACCACCCTCGAAGCCCTCCTGGGGATCGTCAAGGGGCCGGACTTCCCGACCCACGGCCTGATCGTCGGCACCCAGGCGATCCAGGACGCGTACCGGACCGGCCGGGGTTCGATCCGGATGCGCGCAGTGGTGGAGGTCGAGGAGGACAAGCGGGGTCGCCCGGCGCTCGTGGTCAGCGAGCTGCCGTACCAGGTGAACCCGGACAACCTCGCGGAGCGGATCGCCGAGCTGATCAAGGAGGGCAAGCTCGGCGGGATCGCCGACATCCGCGACGAGTCCTCCGGGCGTACCGGTATGCGGATCGTCCTGGTGCTCAAGCGCGACGCGGTCGCCAAGGTGGTGCTGAACAACCTCTACAAGCACACCCAGCTCCAGGAGACCTTCGGCGCCAACATGCTGGCCCTGGTCGACGGGGTGCCGAGGACGCTGAACCTGGCGCAGTTCATCAGGTACTACGTCGAGCACCAGATCGAGGTGATCCGTCGGCGGACCGCGTTCCGGCTGCGCAAGGCCGAGGAGCGGGCCCACATCCTGCGGGGTCTGTCCCGGGCGCTGGACGCCCTGGACGAGGTGATCGCGCTGATCCGTCGGTCGCCCACGGTGGAGGACGCCCGGCAGGGCCTGATCCGGCTGCTGGAGATCGACGAGATCCAGGCCACCGCGATCCTGGACATGCAGCTGCGCCGCCTGGCCGCCCTGGAGCGGCAGCGGATCCTCGACGATCTCGCCAAGCTGGAGATCGAGATCGCCGACCTGAAGGACATCCTGGCGAAGCCGGAGCGGCAGCGGAAGATCGTCTCGGAGGAGCTCGGGGAGATCGTCGCCAAGTGGGGCGACGACCGGCGGACGAAGATCGTGCCGTTCGACGGCGAGGTCTCGATGGAGGACCTCATCGCCCGCGAGGACGTGGTGGTCACCATCACCCGAACCGGGTACGCCAAGCGGACCAAGGTGGACCTGTACCGCTCGCAGCGGCGTGGCGGCAAGGGAGTCAGCGGCGCGACACTCCGACAGGACGACATCGTCAGCCACTTCTTCGTATGCTCGACCCACGACTGGATCCTGTTCTTCACCAACAAGGGTCGGGTGTACCGGGCGAAGGCGTACGAGCTTCCGGAGGCCAGTAGGGTGGCCAAGGGGCAGCACGTGGCGAACCTGCTCGCGTTCCAGCCCGACGAGCAGATCGCACAGATCATCGAGATTCCGAACTACCAGGTGGCGCCCTACCTGGTACTGGCCACGAGAAACGGCCTGGTGAAAAAGACGCGGCTCGAGGAGTTCGACTCCAACCGGTCCGGCGGCATCATCGCCATCAACCTGCGCGATGAGGACGAGCTGGTCGGTGCGGTGCTCTGCGCCCCGGAGAACGACCTCCTCCTGGTGTCGAGGAACGCCCAGGCCATCCGGTTCAACGCCGTCGACGAGGCGCTGCGGCCGATGGGCCGGGCCACCTCGGGCGTGATCGGGATGCGGTTCACCGGCGAGGACGCGTTGCTCGCCATCGAGGTGGTCCGTGAGGGATTGGACGTTCTGGTCGCGACGAACGGTGGGTACGCGAAACGCACCCCGATCGAGGAATATCCGGTCCAGGGCCGGGGAGGTAAGGGGGTGCTGACCGCAAAGATCACCGAGCGCCGCGGTGGTCTGGTCGGCGCTGTGGTGATCGACCCGGACGACGAGCTGTTCGCGATCACCAGCAACGGTGGTGTCATCCGGACTCCGGTGAAGCCTGTACGCCGTACGCGTGACCGGAACACAATGGGGGTCAAGCTGATGGACCTCCCGGACGGTGTGACTATCGTGGCGATTGCTCGCAATGCCGACGAGCCTGACGAACAGGACTAGTTGAATGACGGAGACACAGGCGAAGTCGGGGAACAAGGGGACCTCGGCCAAACCGGTCGACGAGGAGTCCGCGAAGAGCGGGACACCGGCGGCCGGCCGTGCGGCCGTGGGCCGGGCGACGGTCCCCGCCGACGCGCCTGCCCCGAAGTTCACCCGGGCACCCGGCATGACGCCGCCGCCGGACAAGCCCGACGACGCGGGCACCGGCGGTGGCAGCAAGTCGGAGTCCGCCGGTGCGGAGAACAAGACGGCTGCGGCGGCTGCGGCCCGTCCCAACGCCACCCAGCCGATGAAGGTCGGCACCGGCACCAAGCCGAGCACAGGCACCGCCACACCGACCCGTCCGAGCCCCTCCGCGGCGGCGACCGGCACCCTGCCCCGGGTGAGCGCGCCCGGCTCGGGTACGAAGCCCGGAGAGGCCCGTACGGGCCCGAACGCCCGGCCCGCCAACGGCGGTGGCCTGCCGGCGGGTGTCGGTGGTGGGGCGTCGGCCGTCGGTGCCGCCCGGGTGGGTGAGGCTGTTCGTTCCGCGCGTACGTCGGTCAGTTCGGCCGCGTCGCGCGGACCGCGTCGGGCCCGGCTGAACCTCAAGCGGATCGACCCGTGGTCGGTGATGAAGTTCGCCTTCGCGGTCTCCTTCGTGCTGTTGATCGTCGTGGTGGTGGCCACGTCGGTGCTCTATCTGGCGTTGGACGCGATGGGCGTGTTCGCCAGCGTCAACGACAGCCTCACCGACCTTGTCAACGTCGGTGGCGGGCAGGACGGCTTCCAGATCACCGCAGGGGGCGTGATCATCACCTCGGCCCTGATCGGCCTGGTGAACATGGTGCTGTTCACGGCTCTGGCCACGCTCTCGGCGTTCGTCTACAACGTCTGCGCCGACCTGGTCGGCGGCATCGAGCTCACCCTCGCCGAGCGCGACTGATCTTTCGTCTGACGATGCCGGGGCCGCCCAGTGCGGCCCCGGCATCGTTCGTCTCGGCCCCGGTTCCGGTGCCTGTCGGGTGGGTCCTGTCCCGGTGCCCGCCGGGTGTCCGGGTGGCGAAGCGGTGGTCGCCGCCCCGGCCCGCCGGGTAGGTTCGTGGACGACGGGTGCCACCGCCACCCCCGGTTTGGGGCGCGGTGGGCAGATGGGTTAATCTTGCTCGTCGCTTGCGGGGCTATAGCTCAGTCGGTTAGAGCGCAGAGCTGATAACTCTGAGGTCGCTGGTTCGATTCCAGCTAGCCCCACCGCACGTCGTCCGACTTCAGTCGAGCGCTAGGGGTGACCCCATGGTGAAGAAGGTTCTGTTCCTGGTCGGCATCGTGGGTGTGGCGGCCCTGGTGGCCAAGAAGGTCAAGGACGCCAGTGACGAGCGTGCCCTCTGGCACGAGGCGACCACCGCCCCCGACCTGCGGTGACTCCGGGCGGCGCGTCCGCCGCCCGACGGGGCCCTAGCTCAACTGGCAGAGCACTGCCTTTGCAAGGCAGGGGTTAGGGGTTCGAGTCCCCTGGGCTCCACCGAGACTGAGCAGAGCCGTGCAGGCTCTGCTCATTTGTCGTCGACTCGTGGTCAGGCGGCCGTGCAGGGTGCGCCGTTGAGGGTGAACGAGGTCGGCTTGCCGGGGTTGCCGGTGTGGGTGGCCTGGAATCCGATGGTGATCGTTCCGTTGGCGGGGATCGCGGCGTTGTAGGCGACGTTGCGGGCCGTCACCTGTCCGGACGAGGGCGTGTAGGAGGCGTTCCAGCCGGAGGTGAGGGTCTGCCCCGTGGGCAGGGTGAAGGCCAACGACCAGCCGTTGACGGGAGCGGACCCGGTGTTGGTGACGGCGAGGTTCGCGGTCAGGCCGTTGTTCCAGGCGTTGACGGTGACAGCGACGTGGCAGGCACCCGACGCCGGTGGCGTGGTCGGGACCGGTGGCGTGGTCGGTGGCGGGGTCGTCGGGGTCGGTGGGGGCGTCGTCGGGGTGGGCGGGGTGGTGGGGACCGAGGGGTTGGTCAGGCCGAAGAACTGGATGGCGGCGGCGGCCATGCCGGTCGAGGGCAGGCTGTGGCCGGCGCCCTGGACGGCGTACGCCTCGACCTGGACTGTGCCGGTGGCGTCGGCGTACCGGCGGCGGTTCCACGTGGGCTGTGGAGTGTCGGTCGAGGTGGGTGTCTGGCTGAGGCCGAACACGTTGGTCCACTGCTCGATCGACTCCTGAAGCAGTGTGTACGGCACGAGGGTGTCGTTGGTGCCGTGCCAGAGCTGCACCCGGGGGCGGGGACCGGAGTGGCCGGGGTACGCCTGGCGGACCGCGTCGCCCCACTGTTGGGGGGTGCGGTTCATGTTTCCGCCGGTGCACTGGCTGGTGCCGGGCGGGTAGTCGGCCGCGCCGGAGAAGCAGTTGTAGGGGACTCCCATGAAGGCGGCACCTGCGGCGAACACGTCGGGGTAGACGGCGAGCAGGTGATTGGTCATCATTCCGCCGGAGGAGCTGCCGGTGGCGTAGACCCGGCGGGAGTCGCCGCCGTACTGGCGCTTGACGTGGTCGACCATCGAGACGATGGACACCGGGTCGCTGCCGCCCCCACGTCGTTTGGCCGCGTCGGACCAGGTGTCGAAGCAGTTGCCGAAGCCGGCCTGCTGGGTGGCGGTCGGGTAGATCACCACGAACCCGTGCCGGTCGGCGAGGGAGGCGAACTCGCTGCTGGCGTGGAACCCGGGACCCGATCCGCCGCAGCCGTGCATCGCCACCACGATCGCGGGATTGGATGGGCGGGCGTCGGGGACGTAGACGTGCATCCGCATCCGACCCGGGTTGTCGCCGAAGCTGGTCACCTCGACCAGTGACGCCGCGTGCGCGGGGCTGAGCGCGGGTGCGACGAGGCCGGCCGCCGTGAGGGCTGCCGCCAGGGCGAGGGTGAGTCTTCGTGTGGTCTTCCTCATCGGTGTTGCTCCTCCGCTGGGGCGTCAGGGCCGGACCGGCCTCGTGTAGCACTTAGTGTTCTCCTCGGTCACACAAGTGTCAATCGATGAACTTCGATTGCGAGGGTGGGGGTTCCGTCGTGTCCCCGGTGACTCGGCACCGCTGCGGTCTACAGTCGTTCTCCCCGCCCCCGAGTCGAACCCGGAGCGCCTGCGGTGAACAGCCCGTTCGATATCGAGGAGATCTTTCCCGACGACGGGGAGAGTCCGGTGCGGCTGCCTCGGCAGCAGACCGGAAGGTCGCCCCAGGGAACGGCGGTGACCCTGCTGGCCGACTACACCCTGCGGACCCGGGCGTGGCTGCCCTCCGGAGCCATCGTCGCGTTGCTCGCCGAGTCCGAGGTGAGCAACGCCAGCGCCCGCACCGCTATCAGCCGACTCGCTCGCCGGGGCGTCCTGGAGGGACGTCGAGAGGGGCGCCACAGCTTCTACCGGCTCAGCCGGTCGGCGGCCGTCAACCTGTCCGTCGGGGGTGGGTGGATCCTCACCGCCACCGCCACGACCCGATCCTGGGACGAGTCCTGGACTGTCGTCGCCTTCTCGCTGCCCCAGGAGCGAAGCACCCAGCGTCGGGCCCTGCGCGGTCAGCTCCGGTGGCTGGGATTCGCCCCCCTGTACGACGGAATGTGGATCTCGCCGCACGAGTTGACAGTCGAGGCCCGGGCCCACCTGGCCGGGCTCGACCTCGGTGCCGTCGCGGTGTTCCGAGGCCGGTGGGTCGAACTCGACGCGGCCTCCGACCGTGACCCCCTGGCCGCCTGGGACGTCGCGGGGTTGGCCGAGCAGTACGAGAACTTCCTCGACCGGTGGCGGCCGGTGCTGCCGAGGATCGCCTCCGGGGAGGTGGGCGGGGCGGAGGCGGTGCGGACGCGGACGGAGGTGATGGACACCTTCCGGCGCTTCCCCACCCTCGACCCGCAGCTTCCGCTGCGGCTCCTGCCGGCAGGATGGCTCCGGGAGCCTGCCCGGGAGACGTTCGTCGCCGTGTACGACGGGCTCGCCCCCACCGCCGAACGGCACGTCCGAGCCGTCGTCGCCCGGTTCACCGAGGGGGCGGCACCCGAGGTCCGGGCCCACACCACCGCAGACCTCCTCGCCGGGGTACCGACCGCTTTTGGTTCCGTACTGACCTCGGGGTTTGGGGATCGAACGACGGGTCTGTAACCATCCGTGTCGTGCAGTTGACCTCACGCCACGCGGGTCGGGGGAGCCGGGGATGACCGGGCGGTTGGGTGCCCTGCTGCGGCGTCACCGTACGGCTGCCGGCCTGACCCAGGAGGAGCTCGCCGACCTCGCCGGGGTCGCCGTGCGTACCGTCCGCAATCTCGAACTGAACCGGGTCGCCCGGCCGCAGCGTCGGACGGTGGTGGAGCTGGCCGACCGGCTCGGGTTGTCCGAGCCGGACCGGTCCCACCTGCTCGCCGTCGCCCGGGGCGGTGGGGACGTCGACGACCCGGACGGCCCGCCGGCCGGCTCGCTCCCCGGGGACCTGGCGGACTTCGCCGGTCGCGCCGACGAACTGGCCCGCCTGGGCGAGCAGGCCGAACTCGCCGGGCGCAACGGCACCGGCCGGGTCGTGGTGGTCAGCGGCCCGCCCGGGGTGGGCAAGACGAGCCTGGTGGTGCACTCCGCGTACGAGCAGGCGGGGCGGTTCCCGCGCGGGCCGCTCTTCGTCGACCTGCGGGGGATGGACGACGAGCCGACCACCCTGGCGCAGGCCCTCGACCAGTTGCTGACCACCCTGGGCGTGGCGCAGCCGCCCTCGTCCACCGACGCCCGGCTCACCCAGTACCGGGCGCTCACCGCCGACCGGCGCGGCCTGCTGGTGCTGGACAACGCCCGGGACGAGACCCAGGTACGACCGCTGTTGCCGAGCGGACCGGGCTGGCTGGTGCTGGTCTCCAGCCGGAGTGTCCTCGCCGGGCTGGCCGGCGCGCACCGGTTGCCGTTGCGGGTGCTCTCCGACGCCGAGGCGCACACCCTGCTCACCGAGGCGGTCGGGGTCGGGCGGATCGACGACGAGAGCGCGGCGGCGGTGGAGCTGGGTCGGCTCTGCGGCCGGCTGCCGCTGGCCCTGCGGGTGGCGGCGAACCGGCTGGCGGTCCGACCGGAGTGGAGTGTGCAGGCGCTCGTCGACCGACTCCGGGACGAACAGCGCCGACTGGATCTGCTGCGGGCCGGTGACATCGAGGTGCGCAGCGCCTTCGAGTTGTCGTACCGGCTGCTCGACGGTCCGACCCGGCGGGCCTTCCGGATGCTCGGCGCGGTCTGCCTGCCGCAGTACTCCGCCCCCGTCGTCGCGGCGCTCACCGGCGAGCCGGTGGGGGTCACCGAGGACCGGCTCGACGCGTTGGCCGACGCGGGTCTGCTGACCGCCGCCACCACCGCCGGCCGGTACGTCCTGCACGACCTGCTGGCCCTCTTCGCCGCCGAGCGGTTCACCGGCGAGGAGTCGACGTCGGATCAGGGTGCGGCCCGGGACCGGCTCGCCCGTCACCTGCTGGGGCGGCTGGCGCAGGCGGAGGGGTGGCTCGATCCGACCTGCGCCGAACCGCCCCCCGGGTTCCCCACCGCCACCTCGGCGTTGAGCTGGTTGGACACCGACCGTCCCGGCTGGTGGTGGGCGATCCGGTACGCGGCAGCCCGGGGCTGCCACCGACGGGTGATGGCCGCAGCCGGGCAGCTGTACTGGTATTCGGACCGACGACACCTGGCGGTGCCCTGGGCGGAGCTGTTCGGTCTCGCGGTCCGGGCCGCCCAGGCCGTGGGGGACCCGGTCGCCGAGGCGACCCACCGCAACAGCCGTGGCTGGGCCCTGCACCTGGTCGACGGTCGGGTCGACGAGGCGTACGCCGAGTACCGGACCGCCCTGGCGCTCGGGGAGGCGGCCGGTGACCTGCGGACCGTCGGGTGGTCCCGGTGCTATCTGGCCGGGCTGGTGCGGTGCCGGTCCGATCCGGGGAGCCCCGAGCAGGCGGCGGAACACCTGCGCGCCGGTCGGGACCTGCTGGCCGAGGCCGGTGACAAGCTCGGCTGGATAGTGGCGTCGTACTCCCTGTCGGACCAGTTGCGTTCGCTGGGCAGGTTCGACGAGGCGCTGAACCTGGTGACCGAGGCGTACGCCGGGTGGTCGACGGCGTTGCCGGACCGGCTCTCCAGTCGGCCGCTACGCGGCTGGATGCGGGTACGCCTGGGGGTGCTCCAGGCCGATCTCGGCCGGTTCGACGACGCCGAGGGCACGCTGACCGAGGCTATCGACGACTTCGTGACCGGGGACGACCCGAACGCGACGGGTCGGGTGTATCTGAGTCTGGCGGAGGTGCTGCTGCGTCGGGGTGACCCAGGACGGGCTCGGTCGATGCTGGACCGGGCGACCGAGATCCTCGCCGCGGCTCACGACGTCTCGTCGACGCAGCACGCGCAGCGGGTCCGGACGATCCTTGACGAGCAGGTCAGCTGAGTGGGCCCGCGCCGTCGCGGCGGTGGACCAGTCCGAGGGTGATCGCCTGGCGGGTCAACTCGGCCTTGTTCCCGGCGTCCAGTTTGGTGCGGATCCGGGTCAGGTAGGTGTTGACGGTGGCCTCGGTGATGCCGAGGCGACGGGCGGTCTGGGCGTGGGTGAGCCCACCGGCTATCAGTGCCAGGGTCTGCGCCTCCCGAGGGGCGAGTGCCTGTCGTCGGGAGGGGCGACCCCGGGTCCGGTCCCGGGTCGGGCCGGGTTCGGGGGTACAGGGTGGGGGTGTCTCGGTCTCGACCGGTGCACCGTCGGACGCCGGGCACCGGGGCGGTGCCGCCTCCCGTAGCCGGGCGGAGAGCATCGGACAGAGGTAGAAACCCCCGGCGGCCGCGACGGCGAGGGCGATGCGTAGCTGGGTGCGCTCGGTGGCGGTGCTGACCACCGAGCGGGCTCCGGCGTGGATGGCGTCGTGCGTCGCGGCCGTCGCCGACTCCGGCACCATCACCAGGGTCGGATGTCGGACACAGGACCAGTGCACAGCGTGCGGCAGCGGATCCACCAGGACGACGACGGTCTCCGGACCGGCACCGGCAGCGGCCATCTGGTTGACCGCGTCGACGGTGACGCAGCGCCGAATGCGCGGGTCTCCCGCGATCAGCTGGTGCACCCCGCGTCGGGCCAACGGCTCGGCGACCACCACGCACACGTCGAACATCGCCCACCTCTCGGTGAGCAGTCAACTATCGTCCCTGTCGGAACGCGAGGCAAGAAGACCGGCAAGAATGGGTCACGCCGGGAAGTAGCCGAGTTCGACGGCCCGTTGGGTGAGTTCGGCCTTGTTCGTCGCACCGAGTTTGCGGCGCAGTCGTTTGGCGTACGTGTTGACCGTCTGTTCGGTGACGCCGAGGCGGTGGGCGGCCTGCCTGTGGGTGAGCCCCTGGGCGATGCACCGCAGGGTCTCCACCTCGCGGGGGCCGAGGGCCGCCGACGCCCGCCGGCTGACCCCTGGCGCTCCGGTGCCGACCAGCGCGGACACGCTCGGCGACAGGTAGGAGCCGCCGGAGAGGACCGCAGCGCGGGCCAGGGCGAGTTCGTTGCTCCCGTCGCCGTCGTGGACCACGGCGCGGACCCCCGCCATCAACAGTGCCAGGGGGTCGACAGTCACCTGTGGGGGCAGGACGAGTAGCACCAGCCGGTCGGTGGCGAGTTGGGCCAGGTGAGCCCAGGGGTCACCGACCAGTCGGTCCCAATAGACCAATACCAGCATCAATGTGCTGGATTCGGACGGATCGGCCGTCGGCATCGAAACGCTCCCGAATAGCTCGGCGCTCAACCCCCACGGTGTGCATCGGGCGCCACCGAATAGTAAGTCTCCGACGTGTCCCCGAAATAACGGCTGTCGGTGTCCCCCGAGTCGGGGAAAGAATTCTCCCTGCGGCGTCCAGTCGCCCACCTCTCCCCAGTGCAGGCCGTCCCGCCTGTGTCGTCCGGCATCGATACCCGAGACGCAGCCTGATGCGGGACGTTGGACGTGGACCCCGTCAGTCCACGTGGTCGTGGCGACAAGGGAGACGAATCACATGACTTCGAAGGATCGTGTGGCATCGGTGGGTCCCCAGCACCTGCGGTTGTGGTGCTTCGGCGGTTTCCGCGTCCAGGTGGACGGTGCCCCCGTCGACTGGTCCGGCATCCGCCCCCGGGTCCGTGCCCTCATGCGGTTCCTGGCCGTCCACGGTGGGCGGTCGATCCACCGGGATCAGATAACCGCCGCGCTCTGGCCAGAGCTACCCGATCGGTCCGCCGTCAACAACCTGCACGTCGGGATCTCGACGTTGCGGACCTTCCTGGAACCGGGGGTGGCGCGAGGCGCGTCCCGGTTCGTCCTGCGGGACGGCTCGTCGTACCGGCTGGAGCTGGGGATCGGTGGGAGCAGCGACGTGACCACCTTCGGCACGGCGCTGGCCGCCGCCCGGCAGGCCCGCGCCGACGGTGCGGACGGGACGGCGATCCGGGCGCTGCGTCACGCCCTCGACCAGTACACCGGCGACCTCCTCCCGGAGGACGGTGCCGCCGAGTGGGTCCTCGCCCTGCGGGACCAGCACCGGTGCCGGGCCGCCGAGGCGGCGGTCCTGCTGGCCGGTCTGGAACTCGCCCGGGGGCGGTCGCGCCCCGCCGCGACGGTGGCTCGCCGGGCATTGGAGCTGGACGGATACCACGACGACGGGTGGCGTCTGCTGATCACCGCCCAGCGCCGGGCCGGGGAACTCGCCGCAGCCCGACGCACCCAGCAGACCTACGAGCGGGTGCTCTGCTCCCTCGGCGTCGACAGGTCCACCCCGACCCGGCCGGTGCAGGTCACGGCCGCCTGAACACCTCCACCTCGGCCAACGCGACCCGTCCCGCCTCCCGCTGCCCGTAGACCGAGGCGATCGTCAACCGCATCCGGGTCACGTCCCCCGCCACGTGGTGGAAGGCCTGCGGGCCGGGTCGGTCGGTCAGCCGCAGCGGAACAGTGCTGGACGTCCCGTCCGAGGTCACCAGGGTCAGGGTCAGCTCCGCCGGCCTCGGCTGTTCGACGAAGTCGTCCTGCCGGGGGGACGCCCCGGTGTGCACGATCAGGTCCAACAGGCGGATCGGCCGGTCGAAGGCCAGCTCCACGTACTCGCCGACGGCCTGCCGGTCGGTGGCCGGTGCCCAGTAGCGGTTGTTGAGACCGTCGACAGCCGAGGCGGCCGGATGGTTGCGGGCCGCGCTGGAGGCTGTCACCTCGTCCGGCAGGATCGCCTCCGGCGTCGCCGTCCGGTCCCGGATCGTCTCGATCAGCGGCGGCAGGAACCGGGCCCCGGCCCAGACCAACCCGGCGACCAGGGCCAGGACGAGCAGCACCGCCAGGAGTCGGCGTACCAGGCCACCACCGGAGCGCCGACGGGGCCACCGGATCCGTCGCCACCAGGGCACGGCGGTGGCTGGCGCCGCGTCGGCGGCCAGCGGCCGACCACACCGGCGACAGAACGACCTGCCGTACGGATTGCGCGCCGCACAGGCCAGGCAGGTCACGTCGGTGGGGTCGTCGATCCGGTCACCGGTGAAGTCCCGGACCACCGGCGCGGGTGCCACCGGACGTCCCGGCTGCACCGCACCAGGCTGGTCGGGGCGGGACTCCTCGACTGGTGGCTCGTCGACGGTCGGCCCGACCTGTGGGTCCGCCTCCTCGGCCGGGCGGACCGGCACCACCAGGGCCGCCGCCCGCCCCAGACTCCGCGCCTGCTCGACCGGGTCGACCGGCTTCCCGGCGGTCGACCCGTCCGGGTCCGCCAGCTCCGGGCGGGGCGCCGGGGTGTCGGTCGTCCGCTCCGGCTCCGGGAGGGGTGCCGGGGTGTCCGTCGGCTCGTCCGGCGGTGCCGATGTCGGCCGCAGGCCTGTCCCGTCCGGCCGTGCCGTCTTCGGCTGGGGGGCCGGGAGGCCGGTCGGCTCGTCCGGGTCCGTGGGCTCGGGGCGGGGTGCCGGGGTGTCGGTGGCCTCCTTCGGGGGTGCCGGTGTCGGGCGTGGGGTCGGGGCGGGGGTGTCGGTCGCGGCCGACCAGTCCAGGAAGGCGCCGCAGGTGCCGCAGAAGTCGTCGCCGGGGGTCACCTGGGCGCCACAGTTGTCGCAGAACCTCATCGGGGACCATCCGCATCGTCGGCGGACGACTGCGACACCTCGACCGTGTACGACACGTGCGCCGGCCGGTTCGCCTCGACGACCGCCCGGACCCGGGCGGCCAACTCCGGGGTGGGCTCCGGTACGCGTACCCGGACGGTCAGGGTCGGCTCGGCGGACCCGGGCAACGGGCTGCCCGGCGTGGCCGACCAGGTGGTGCCGCCGCTCTCCACGACCTCCGGGAGGACCCCGACGGTGAGGCGTACCTCCTCGGCGATCCCGGCGGCGGTGCCGCGTACCCGATGGCGGGTGACGGCGGCGGCGACCACTCGACGGCGCTCGTCGACGGGTCGGTCGGGGCTCGCTCCGGCCGCCACCCAGGAGCCCAGCCAGTCCACGAAGTCCGGCGGGGCCAGCGCCGGATCGAAGTACGCCCACAGGCTGTCCAGGGTGGCGTGCACAGGCGCCAACACCTGGTCGTACGCGCCGGTGAGGCGTTGGGCGAGATCGTCGTCGGCGTAGATGCCGGGCAGCCGCCGACCCAGCGGGTCCGGGGTGGCCACGTCGTCGACTGCGGCGCGCATCGGCGTACCCTCCTGCTCTCTACCGGCCCGACAGGCGGTCGTCGACCCGGATCTGGTGTTGGTGGGAGAAGACGAGGGCGTGCCGGTCCAGCTCGATCCGGGTCACCTGGTCGCCCCGACGTCCGGTGAGCGGGTCGGCGGGGAACATCCGTACCTCCTCCACCACCTCGACCCCGGGCATCCGTTGGAGGACCCCGAAGATCTCCCCGGAGTGCACCTGCCTGCCGAACGGCCACCCGCTGCCCTCCGGGCCGCCGTGCACCGGGTCGAGGAACCGGTACAGGGCTGCGGTGGCCTCGGCCCGGAGCTGACCGGCGGCCACGTCCGGGCGGGGGACCAGCCGGGCCACCACAGTCACCCCCTGGTAGAACGGCGGCTCCACGACCAGCCGGGTGCCGACCGGGCGGCGGGCGTCGAGGTGTTCGGCGATGGTGGCGAGCATCGAGTCCGGCGGGACCAGGTCCTCGAAGTGCAGTCGGCCCTCGGCGTCGGCGACCACCTCCGGTACCACCAGCAGCCGGACCCCGCCCGCCGCGCTGCCGTCCCCGGCGGGCAGGCACCGGACCCGGGCGGCGGCCGGGGATGCCTGCCTGGCGAGCAGCTCGTAGTCCCGGGCGGTCACCGCCCGGTCCTGCGCCCGCAGCTGCACCGGACCCCGGAGCCGGGCCTCCGCCACTGTCTCCCCGTCGACCCCGCCACCTGCGGGTTCCCGGTTCTCCACCCGGGCCACGTACGGCATCGAGCTGCGCAGGACGGCGAGGGCACCCCGGGCGACGTTGCCGGCGCGTCCGCCACCGGTGCGGTACCGGCGGACCCGGACCCGCGACCCGGCGGACGGTACGGCACCGTAGCGACGCAGCGTCCCGTCGGGTTGCCGGACGGCCGGGCCGAACAGGATCTCCCCTGCGGTCCGGTCCACCAGCACGTGGCGGTCGTCCGGGCCGGAGCCGCTGAACGTGTCCACCTCGGTCCACTCCAGCCAACCCGCCCCGTCGGTGCTCTCCACCACCAGCGGATGCTCGTCCGGCACTATCGGCGGGCGGGCCACCCCGAACCGTTGGCCGGGCACCCCCTCCGCCTCCCCGACCTGCTCACCGAGGATCGTCTCGGCGTGCACCGCAGCGACGGTCCCGCCGATGGTCACCGCCTCGATCGCCCGTACCGTGGGTGAGGCGGCGTAGAAGGGCTGACCCGGCGCGGCCTCGACCAGCCGGCACCGCAGCCACCCGGCCCGCTGCCCGGCCACCACCGAGCCGACGTGGTCGGCGGGGACGTGCAGCACCACCTCACCCGGCTTGTTCAGCCCACCGGTGTCGTCGTGGTCGACGACGCACGCCGACCAGCCCTCCCCGGTCCAGGCCTCCCAGACCAGCGGTGGCTGGCGGGGGTCGACGCCGACCCCCTCCACCCGGCTGTCCATCGTCAGCAGGACCGCGCAGGACGGTACGGCAGCCGAGAGCCCGATGAGCATGGCGTCACCGACCGACGGGCTGGCCGGGAAGCACGACACGTCCCGCCCGTCCAACAGTTCCTCGGTCCGGTCCACCGGCGGCCCCTGCGCCGGATGGCTGCGCAACCGGGTCAGCTCGCAGGGCACCACTGTCAGGTCGGTCGAGGTGGTGAAGACGATCGCCTCGTCGGTCTGGGTCCGCTCGGTGCCGACCTCCGTCCCGGCGCGCAGGACCACCGGCTGGGTCTGCGGCCCGGACAGCCAGAACGTCACGTCGCCCCGGGCGGCGGTGGGCGGGAACGGCCGGATCCCGATCAGGTCGAGGAAGGCCAGGTAGTTCTTCTCCGGCACCCGGTTGAGCCGGTAGAGCAGCTGGTCGACCATGTGCGCGAAGGTCTCCACCAGGGTCACCCCCGGGTCGGAGACGTTGTGGTCGCTCCACTCGGGGCAACGCTGCTGGATGAACCGTTTCGCCTCGTCGACCAGGTGCTGGAAACGGCGGTCGTCCAGGTTCGGTGCGGGCAGCGGCATCAGGCGGTGCTTTCCAGGTACGACGACATGGTGGCGGTGTCCTCGGGGGCGGTGCCGTCCTCGTGGGACGGGATGACGTAGAACGGGAAGACCAGGTTGCGGGGGTCGTTGGTGCCCCGGATCGAGTACCGGACGTCGATGTAGAGCAGACCGGCCTCCTCGGCGTCGAAACCGACCACCACGTCGGTGACGTCGATGCGCGGCTCCCACCGGTCCAGCGCCCGGCGTACCTCGAAGGCGATCCGGCCGGCGGTGTTCTCGTCGGCCGGGGCGAAGACGTGGTCGTGCACCCCGCACCCGAACTCCGGTCGCATCGGCCGTTCCCCGGGCGCGGTGCCGAGGATCAGCCGGATCGCCTCGACGATCTCCCGATCCCGCTCGACCAGGGCGATCCCCCCGGTCGCGTCGGTACGCAGCGGAAACGCCCAACCGCGTCCGATGAACTGCTCGGCCATCGGTGGTCAACCCCCGATCTGTACGGATGCGGCCCCGCTGCTGACAGTCGCCCGACAGGTGATCGAGTCGCCCTGCCTGGCGGCCGGGAACCCACCGATCAGCACCCGTCGCAGGGGTGGGACGGGTGCGGGGATCACCACGTTCGTCATCAGCAGTGGGACGTGCAGCGGGCAGACGCAGACGGTGCCGACGACCGCCGCAGGCCGTCCGGCGATCTGGACGCTGGCCACGCCGAGCATCGGGGTGACAGTCGGCGTACCGGGTGGCAGGGCCCGCCCGGAGGGGGGACCGACGGTGCCGGTGGGCGGCCCGGACGGCAGGGCGACCGGGACCGACCCGGCCGGGACGGGCGGGGGCTTGACGGCCAGGTGACTGATCTGGTCCCCGACTCGGGCAGCCGCCGGCATGATGGTGCCCTCCCCTCAGTTGAGCTTGACGAGCGTGGCGTGGATGTCGACAAGGGAACCGCCGTCGACCTCGACGGTCCGACCGGCGAGCCGGAGCGCCCCGGTGCCGGCGTCGAGGGTGATCCCCCGACCCTTCACACTGATCTCGTCCCGGGCGTCGATCTCGATCTTGCCGTCACTGTGGATGACCACCGAGGTCTTCCGCTCGTCCAGGTGGACGGTGAGCCGGTCCCTGGCGGTGGTCAGCCGGATCCCCTTCGGGCCGGACGGCAGCTGCGACTCCAGGAACTCGATCCGGTCACCGCTTCGGGAGGCGAACGACCGGCGGTTGACCCGCCCCGACGACGAGTCGACCAGGGCGCCCTCGTGCGTCGACGGCCGGTCCACCCCGTTGTAGAGCCCACCGATGACGTACGGCCGGTCCAGCAGCCCCTGTTCGAAACCGACGAGCACCTCGTCGTCGACCTCCGGACAGAACACCCCGCCGCCGCCGACCCCACCGAGCTGCACCGTGCGTACCCAGTCCGTCTCGTACTCGGTGCGGTCGGTGAGCCACGGGAAGCGCAGCTTCACCCAGCCCTGACCGACCCGTTCCGGATGTCGACGGTCGACGTCGGCCTTGACGTTGGTGACGATCCCGACCGCCAGCCCCGGGATCCGTACCGCCCGGGCGGGCGCGGCGGTGGCGGTGCTCAACCCCCAGGTCGACCGGTCCTGCCTGCCGCTCACAGTCAACCAGGTCTCGTAGTGCTCACCGGGGACGATCATGTGTCGGCTGGCGGTGGTCGTGTACTTGCCCTCGAACGGTTTCCCCAGCCGCTGCAACGACAGCGGCACCCCGGCCCGCAGGCGGGGATTGCCCAGGATGCCGACCTCCACTTCGGCGAAGGCGGCAGTCACGTCGGCGGCCACCGCCCCGGCCACCGCCCGGGTCTCGGCCGCCGTCCGGTACGGCACGTCGGCCACGCAGATCCGGGCCGGGGCGAACGGGTCGACGGTCTTCGCCGGGGTGGTGCCGATCTGCACCTCGTCACTGGCGTCGGTGGGCACCTCGGTCTGGACCGACCGTTTGGCCCGGACGTCCCACCCCCGGACCGTCACCCCGGCCACCTGGCCCACGGAGGTGACAGTGGACCGTACGGCGAGGAGGTTGGCGTCCATCTCCACCACGTACGGGCTCTGCTCGGCGGTCACCCCGGCCCCGGGGGCGGCGGCGGCCCGCACCGACCGGCGGAACTCGAACCGCCCGTCGACGACCACCACCTCGGCGTCGTTCTCCGTCGCCAGCATCTTCAGGAACTCCCAGTCGCTGACGTTGGGCTGGGTGACCGTCTCGTACACGGTGGGGGTGGGGTCGACCCGGCCGACCGGGATGCCGGCGGCGGAGGCCAACTCGCGGGCGATGTCGGAGGCCTTGCGGTTGAGGAAGCTGCGGACCCGTTGACCCCGCATGAGCCGGTGCGAGCGGTCCAGGGCCCGGACGGTGGTGAAGGTGCCCAGCCCGTCGAACTCCGACTCCACAGTGACCACCTCGCCGGTGAACAGCGGCAGCGGCGCCGGATCCTCCCCGGTGCGGACCTGCACGATCATCTCGGTGCCGATGGTGGCGCTCGTCTCCTTGAGGAAACGGCTCTGCTGGTCCCGGACCCGCAGGGTCGCGGTGGCCGCCAGGTTGGTGCTGTCCTCCACCACCGCCGAGACGATCCGTTCGGTCCACTTCCGTGACAACCGGCCGGGCAGGTCGACGACGAGATTGTTGGTGTGGTCACCGCTGGGCATCGTCGACCCTCCCGTCGCGCAGCTCCTCCGGCGCGGGCAGCAGCAACTGCCGACCCACAGGCAACCGGACCGGATCGTCTATGTCGTTGGCCTCGGCGATCACCCGCCACACCGTCGGGTCGCCGTACTCCCGGTAGGCGAGCAGCTCCAGGGAGTCCCCGGCGACGAGGCGGTGGACCCGACGGGCGGTCCGGCTCCCCGAGGTCGGGTTCTGCCCCGGAGTGGAGCCGCTGATCTCGTTCAGCGTCATCGAGCAGGTGGCCCGCAGGGGGGTGCCGTCGGGGTCGAAGAGCCGGTACGTGGCGTTGATCTGACTGACGTACGAGTAGAAGGAGACGGTCTGGAACTGCCCCCACGCGAACTTCACCCACGGTGGGGAGGGGGCCTTCGCCGCGATGCTCGCCTTCGTCGGTACGCAGCAGGTCAGCAGCGCCTCCACCCGCTCCTGCACACTCCGGGAGTGGTTCTCGGTGGTGTCGAGGAAGACATCGAGGCTCAACGTACGGGGGCCGGAGCCGGTGAACTCGGCGACACCGACGTTCTCCGCGCCGCGTACGACGTGCGGGATCCAGTTCGCCGACTTGGTCAGGGCCAGCTGCTGGGGGTTGAACATGAAGGTGATCGGCCCGCCCAACGCGCCGCCCGGCTGGCTCCCACCCGAGGTGGGCGGCTGGTACCGCTGGATGTGCGCGGGGACCTTCTGACCTCGGGGCATCACCCCACCTCCAGGAATCCGTGGTACGCCAGCTCGATGCTCTCCCCGGCCACCTCGGAGCGGTTCGGGTCGAACGAGGGGCCGGACCAGCGGACCAGCACCACGTCGGCGAGTCCCCACTGGACCAGCAGCGCCAGGTCGGGGCGGAGGGCCGCGATCTGGGCGGTGCCTCGGCGTACCCCCTTGGGCAGTTGCGCCAGATAGGTGGAGACCTTCGCGGTGTCCCGGGTCAACGGTCGGCTCAACGTGACGTTCGAATAGCGCAGCCGGGACGGCAGCTGCCAGACGAAATCGTTGTTACCGCCCTCCTGGTACTGCTCGACCTCCACCTCACAGCCGAGCCCGTCACAGGTGTTCCAGTCCCCCAGGTCGATCCCGTCGATCTGGAGCCGGAAGTGGACGCTGGTCCCCGGGTCACCGCTCGCCATCCCGGTCTCCCCTCTCGTACGCCTTCCGTCGACTCACCGGGTACCGTCCCGCCACCGACCGGACCGCTCCCGACTGGCCCGCAGGTCCGCCCGGACCAGTCGGCTGATCGGCTCGACCAGCTGGTATGCCAGGGCGTCGAGATGTCGCCTGTCGAAGCTCTTGATCAGTGCCGCCACATCCAGGTCCGGGGTTTCCCGGCCGCCGTCCGGTCTGGTCCCGTCCGGTCTGGTCCCGTCCTTGTTCGGGGACTTGGCCGACGTGCCGGTGGAGGTCGCGGTTCCCGTCGGCGAGCCCTCCGGCTGCCGCTGGATCGACGGCGTGCCCGCTGATCGCCGTTGGATCGTCGCGTCCGCTGTTCGCCGTTGGCCCGGCGCATCCGTCGTTCGCCGTTGGATCGCGGGCGCGTCCGCTGTCCGTTGTCGGCTCGACGTCGCGTCCGGTCGGACCCGGGAGTCGGAGTAGATCGGCAGTAGCCCGATCCGAGACGAACCCGCCGACTCGGCCCCGGCCGACTCCCGTCCGGGTGCGGGTCCTCCGCCCATTGCTGGCCCGCCCATTGCTGGCCCGCCCGGGGCCGGTCGGACCGGACGCGGTCCGACCTGGGTTGGTCCGGCCGGTAGCGGTCCGGCCTGGGACGGGCTGATCGGTGCCGGGGCGGCGGTCCGCTGGAGGGTCGGCCCGGTCGTCGGGGAGGATCGACCGGTGGCGGCCTGTCGACCGGTGGCGGCCTGTCGACCGGGCTGGGCGGTGGCGGGTGGCCCTACGCCTGTCGGCCGTACGTCGACCCGGCGGGGAATCCCTCGTTCGGCCAGGAGCGGGACCCGTCGCGGTACCGACGGCGGGGCGGTGTCGACCACCCGGCCGCTCGGGTCCGGCCCGTCCGTCGGGCGGGTACGCCAGCGGAGACGCTGGACGGCCGACAGTCCATCCGCCACCAGCCCCACCGCACCTGTCGCACTCTGAGCCGGACGATCCGCAGGCCCGGTCGGAGGATGCGCAGGCCCGGTCGAGAGAACCGGAGAAGGGGCAGCAGGCGGGGCCGATCGAGTCCAGACCCTGTCGAGTCGGGTCGGCCGGGACACCGCAGCGGTCGCGGAGCGGGCTGCCCCTGATGACGGCTCCGGCCCCGTACTCGGTGAGCCGCCCTCTCGATTGTCGGCGTGGACGGCACCCGGTCGGCCGGTGACCGGATCGGGGGCTGACCGTCGAACCTCCGACCGCTGCACCACCTGCTCGGAGGTGCTCCGTTCCGACCGTTGCACCACGGGATCCGCGACGGGCCGCCGGACCACCGGTTGCGGGGCGAATCGCGTGTCACCCGATGCGGCGGCGGCTCGACTGATGACCGGCCCGGACGCGGCAGACCCCGACGTGGCAGGCCCGGATGTCAGCCGGTCGGCGGTCGACTGCCCGGATGTCAGCCGGTCGGTGTCGGACCGCTTGGGCGTGGGCCGGTCGGCGGTCGACCGGTCGGACGCGGACCGGTCGGTGGCGGACCGGTCGGTGGCGGACCGGTCGGTGGCGGACCGGTCGGTGGCGGACCGGTCGGGGGCGGACCGGTCGGGGG
>NZ_JBEPEQ010000069.1:0-33444 GCF_040300925.1 Micromonospora sp. NPDC000207 | reverse complement strand
CTCGTCGAGGCCGCCCGCGCCGACCACCCCGGCCCCCGGTGGCTCGTCGCCGACCTGGCCGAACTCGACCTGCCCGCAGCCGGTGAGCCGGAGCCCTTCGACGCCGCAGTGGTCGCCGGGAACGTGATGACCTTCGTCGCCCCCGGGACCGAACGGGCGGTGCTGGGCCGGATCGCCGCCCACCTGCGCCCCGACGGGCTGCTGGTGGTCGGGTTCGGTACCGGCCGGGGCTACCCCCTTGACGACTTCGACGCCGACGCCGACGCCGCCGGGCTGCGCCGGGACCACCGCTTCGCCACGTGGGACCTGCGCCCGTGGCGGGCGGACGCCGACTTCGCCGTCACCGTCCTGCGTCGGCCGGCCGGGTGACGGCGCGGGCCGCCGTCGGGTCGAGGGGACTGCCCGGCGGCACCAGACTCACCAACGCGGCGGGGAGCCGGACCGGCCGTACGTCGCGGTAGCCGAGCATCCCGAGCACCTCGGGTCCGGCCACCGCGTACCGACGTCCCAGGTCGGTGACGACGCAGAGCGTCCCACCGGTGGCCCCGGGGGCCGCCACCGACTCCACCACGGCACCCCGCCCCGGGGCGACCAGGACGTGGTCGGCCTGGACCCGGTGGCCGGTGGGGTTCGGCACGGCGTCGAGCTGCGGGAGGGTGACGTCGAGGCGGACGTCGCGCACCCCGGTGTCGTCGCCGATTCGCAGACAGAGCCCACCGTGGTCGAGGGTGGCCAGGCGGGGCGGGGCGGGCGGCGGGGCCGACGGGCCGGTGGGGGTCAGGTCGGGCAGCTTCGGCAACACGGCGAACCGGCCCAGGGTGACCGCCTCCGGTTCACCCTGCCCGGTGCGGGCGAGCAGCAGACCCGCCTGCAGCTCGGTGATCCCGGCCAGCCCGTCCCGGTCGACCACCGCGTACTGGACGCCGCCGCCGGAGTTGCGGACCAGGTAGACGTCCCCGATCAGGGCGTCGGCGACCCGCTCGGACGGCTCACCGAGCCCGGGCAGGGTGAGCGGGACCAGGTCCGCCCCGGCCGGGATGGTGTTGAGCAGCGCCGGAGCGACGGGTACGGCCCGTGCCCGGGTGGTGGCCAGCGCGGCCAGGACCACGTCGGTGTCCCGGAGCAGGTGCCGCCGGTCCCGCCAGAACAGGTGCAGACTGCCGTCGGGGTGGCGCAGGAGCACGGCGTCGTCGCCGGCCGCCCGGCCGCCGCCGGGGTCCGACCCGATCAGCACCGCCGACCTCGGGGTGGCCGCCTCGTCGTCACCGACCACTGAACAGACCGTCCAGGCGGTGGTGGAGAGCCGACCGGGGGCGGGCAGCGAGTCGGGGGCGTCGGCGATGCCCAACGGCGTCCCCCGGGGCACCCCCTCGATGGAACGCCGGGACACCAGTACGGTCCGGGGCTGCTCCGTGTCGATGATCAGCAGGGCGGAGGGGTAGTTCGACACCGGGTGCAGCCTGCCGTCCCGGTAGACGAACCGGGCGCCGGACTCCTTCTCCACGATCACCACGGCCGGGTCCCGCCACTTCGCACCGCCCCCGGCGAACAGGCCGTACAGGGCGAACCCGCCCAACCCGATCGCGGCGACCAGGACACCGGCCAGCGCGGCCCCCGCGAGTCGCCGGAACGGGGACTGCGCGGGGTCGGTGTCCCGCATGACCAGGGCGGCGACCGCCCGTTGGACGGTGAACTGGTAGGAGTGGAGCTGGTCCTGCCGCGACGGCATCGGATCCCTTCCGGCGTGTCGGTCGGCGCACAGGATAAGCGCTCCGTCGACGGCGCGGGGACCCTCCGTGTCCACACCCCCACCACCGCCCGGCGGAGGGTGCTCCCGGGCGGCGCGTCCCGGGCGGCGCCGACCCGACTGCCGGTAGGGTCCCGCCCGCACCTGTCACAGCGCGGAGGGGCGGAGACGACGTGGGTGGACGGTTCCAGGAGTTGGCCTGGCGGCAGACCCCGCTCGGGGAGATCAGCCTGAGACGTCGGTGGGATCCGGCGCTCGACACCGAGGTCTACGAGGTCAAGCTCGACGACGAGTTCCTGATGTCCAGCCTCTTCCCGGTCGCCGAGATCGAGTTGGCCCGGCTGGGGTTGGGGGCGTTACCCGGAGCGGACCTCGACGTGGTCGTCGGCGGTCTCGGCCTGGGCTTCACCGCCTCGACGGTGCTGGCCGACCCCCGGGTACGCGCGATGCTCGTGGTGGAGGCGATCGAGGACGTCGTCGACTGGCACCGGCAGGGTCTTCTCCCCTTCTGCGCCGGGCTGGCCGACGACGCCCGTACCCGGTTCGTCGAGACCGACTTCTTCGCCGCCGCCGCGAGCGAGACCGGCTTCGACCCGACGGCCCCGGGTCGGCTCTTCCACGCGATCCTGCTGGACATCGACCACTCTCCCCGCCACGTGCTCTCCCCCGACCACGCCTCCTGCTACACCCCGGCCGGGCTGCGGAGGCTGGCCCGGCACCTGCACCCCGACGGGGTGTTCGCGATGTGGTCCGACGACCCGCCCGACGCCCGGTTCGGCGAGGCCCTGGCCGAGGTCTTCGCGACCTGGCAGGCCCACGTCGTCCGGTTCCCCAACCCGCTCACCGGCGGCGAGTCGGCAAACACCGTCTACCTCGCCCGCACCTGACAGTGGGCATAGAGGTGCGGAAGTGGGGAATGGGGGTGGGGCGGTCACGGGTGACGTGACGGCGTTGGATGCCAGGAGGGGAACATGCGGGCAATGCTGCTTGTCATCGGCGTCGTCGCGGTGGCGCTGGTGCTCCTCGGGCTGCTCCTCGAAGCAGCCCGTTGGTTGATCATCATCGGGGCCGTCGCGTTCGTCGTGTTGATCGTCCTGGCCTTCGTCAGGGGCCGACAGTCGACGACCCGCCGCTGAGGCGTACCGGCGGGGCTGCCGGACCACCGCGCGACGGGACCGGACGGGTGGCTGCTCAGCCGGGGGTGAGGACCGCGGTCGCTGTCGGGACCGGGGTCTGCTCGACCGCCGGGGTCGGGACCGGGGTCTGTTCGACGGCCGGGGTCGACCGGTTGGGCAGGGAGAGCCGGATGATCTTCCACCAGGCGGAGCCGACCTGCTTGGGCAGGTTCCCGGTGGTGTAGGTCAGGCCGTACCTGTCGAACAGTGCCCGCACCTGCGGGGCGATCTCCTGGTACCTGTTGCTGGGCAGGTCGGGGAAGAGGTGGTGCTCGATCTGGAACGACAGGTTCCCGGTCATGATGTGCATCGCCCGGCTGCCGCTGATGTTGGCCGACCCGAGCATCTGCCGCAGGTACCACTCGCCACGGGTCTCCCCGGTGATCGACCGTCGGGTGAAGGTCTGCACCCCGGACGGGAAGTGCCCGCACATGATCACCGAGTGGGTCCACAGGTTGCGGATCAGGTTCGCGGTGAAGGTGGCGGCCATCGTGGACAGGAACGACGGCCCGGACAGCAGCGGGTGCAGCACGTAGTCCTTGAGGACCTGTCGGCGGATCTTGCGGCCGACAGCCCGGACCCGGGCCCGGAACTTCGGGTCACGGTGGCGGCCCTTGCGGAGGTTACGGCCCAGTTCCAGGTCGTACGCGGCGATGCCGTACTCGAAGAAACAGGCGTTGAGGAAGTTCCACAGCGGCTGCCCGAGGTGCATGGGGTGCCACCGCTGGTCCTCGTCGACGCGCATGATGCCGTAGCCGAGGTCGTTGTCCTTGCCGATCACGTTGGTGTACGTGTGGTGCAGCTCGTTGTGCGAGTGCTTCCACTGGGCGGCCGGGGAGACGTTGTCCCACTCCCAGGTGGTGGAGTGCAACTTCGGGTCCCGCATCCAGTCCCACTGGCCGTGCATGACGTTGTGGCCGATCTCCATGTTCTCCAGGATCTTGGCCACGGCCAGGCCCGCGGTGCCCACCACCCAGGCCGGCGGGAAGAGCGAGAAGAGCAGCACCGCCCGGCTGCCCAGCTCCAACCGGCGCTGGGTGACGACCACCTTGCGGATGTACGCGGCGTCGCGCTCGCCCCGGTTCGCGATGACCTGTTCCCGGATGGCGTCGAGTTCCCGGCCCAGCTGCTCGATGTCGGCAGGGGTCAGGTGGGCGATCGGGCTCTGTGGCTGGTTCTGGATCGCGGTCACGTCCGCCAACTCCTCAGTGGTCGATGTGGCAGGCGCCGGCCGCAGCCGACACACAGGTCTGGATGAGGACGCCGTCGCCGGGGACGGCGGTGGTGAGCGCCCCGTCGCGCAGGTCCCGGACCGCTCCCTCGCGCAGGGGCAGCACGCAGCCGTAGCAGATGCCCATCCGGCAGCCCGATGGCATCAGGACTCCGGCGGCCTCGGCGGCGTCGAGGATCGGGGTGGCACCGTCGGAGGTGACGCTCACCCCCGCCTCGGTGAAGGTCACCTCGCCGCCCTCACCGGTGGCGACGATGGTCGGGCGGAACCGTTCGGTGTGCAGCCGGTCGGTGCGCTGGTGCGCCGCCCAGTGCCCTTCGACGGCGTCCAGGAGACCGACCGGTCCGCAGGCCCAGGTCTCCCGGTCGAGGTGGTCGGGGACCAGGTCGGCGAGGTCGTCGACGGTGAGCTGCCCGTCGGCGTCGGTGTGCCGCTCGACCAGCCGGATCGCGCCCCGCCCGGCGAGGTCCCGCAGCTCCGCGCCGAAGATCACGTCGTCGGCGGTGGGCGCGCAGTGGACCAGGACGACGTCGCGGTCCCGGTACGCGCCGGAGCGCAGCATCCCCATCACCGGGGTGATCCCGCTGCCGGCGGTGAGGAACAGGATCGTCTGAGGTACGACAGGAGGCAGGACGAAGTCCCCCTGCGCCTGGTCGAGCTGGACGATCGTGCCGGGGCGGATCCGGCGTACCAGGTGGTTGCTGACCACGCCGTCCGGGATGGCCTTGACGGTCACCTGGATGGTCGCGCCCCGGTCCTGGGGTGCCGAGGTGACCGAGTACGCCCGCCACTGCCGTACCCCGTCGACGTCGACGCCGAGGCGGACGTACTGGCCGGGAAGGTGGCCGAGCCATCCCCGGCCCGGGCGGACGGTGAGGGTGGCCGCGTCCCGGGTCTGCGGCTGCACGGCGAGGATCCGGCCGCGCAGGGCCGCACCGGAGCGCAGCGGGTCGACGAGGTCGAGGTAGTCCTCCGGCAGCAGCGGCGTGGTCACCGCACCGGCGATGCGCAGCAGCCGGTCGCGCAGGGCGCCCCGGCGCGGTGGGCCGGTCGGAGGGCGGGTCGCCATCGAGGTCATATTCCCAGGGTGGCTACTCCTGCGGATAAAATCTTGACCAGACGGTGTGAACGGCTCGCATCATTTTGTTCGCAGTGAACAACGGACGGAGGTTCCCGCATGTCCGCCCGCTTTTCCCCCGACGGTCCACCGATGCGGCTCAGCCTCGGCGGACCGGCGGCACGGGCCCTGCGCGCCCAACTGCCACCGCTGGCCCAACACACTGTGACCGCGATCACCGCCGAGGTGCCCAGCTACTCGGGCACCCTCACCGGACAGATGCGGGAGAAGATCGAGAACGCCGTGCAGATCGCCCTCGGCACGTTCCTCAACGTCATGGAACGCCCCGAGAGCACCGACCCGAGCATCCCCCTCACCCCTGCCCTGGAGGCGGCGTACGCCCTCGGCAGCGGTGAGGCCCGGTCGGGGCGGAGCATGGACGCCCTGCTGGCCGCGTACCGGGTCGGCGCCCGGGTGGCCTGGCGGGAGATGTCCACCACCACCGTCGACGGGGGGTTGCCCGCCGCCACCGTCGCCGAGTTCGCCGGACTGATGTTCGCCTACATCGACGAACTCTCCGCCGCCAGCGTCGCCGGACACGCCGACGAACTCGCCAGCGTGGGCCGGGCCCGACGGCGCAACCTGGAACGGCTCACCCAGTTGCTGCTGGCCGGGGAGGCCGAGGAGGCGCTGCGCCGACGGGCGGAACGGGCCGACTGGCCGGTGCCGCACACCCTCACCGCGGTCCTGCTCCCCCGCAGCGGCGTCCGGCCGGCCCTGACCCGACTCGACCCGTCCACCCTCGACGGCACCGAGGACCTGCCGGGGGTCGACCCGGCCGCCGAACTGGCGGTGCTGCTCGTGCCGGACGCGCACGCCACCCGCCGGGTGCAGCTGCTGCGGCTGCTGCGGGGGCAGCGGGCGGTCGTCGGCCCGGCCCGCCCCTGGCACCGGGTCGCCGCCTCGTACCAGCGGGCCGTGCGGGCGCTGTCGCTGGACGGGGCCCGCCCGGACCCGGCCGAACCGGTGGACACCGAACGGCACCTCACCGAGTTGCTGCTCGGCCACGACCCCGAGGGCCTGGCGGACCTGCGGGCCGAGGTCCTGGCCCCGCTGGCCGCGCTCCCGGCGGCCACCGCGTACCGGCTCGCCGAGACCCTGCGCTGCTGGCTGCTGCGCCAGGGCCGCCGGGACCAGGTGGCCGCGGACCTGTTCGTCCACCCGCAGACGGTGCGGTACCGGATGGGTCAGCTGCGGGAGCTGTACGGCGACCGCCTCGACGACCCGGACCTGGTGCTGGACCTGACGGTGGCGCTGGCCTTCCTCCCGCCACCGCAGCGCGACGAGGAGCCCGCCGACGGTACGGAGTGACAGGCCCGGTCAGCCGCCCGGCAGGCCGGGTCGGGCACCGAAGGCCGCCTCGGCGTTGGCGGTGGCCGCCCGTCGGGCCACCGGATCGTCGGGGCCGCCCAGCGCCGCCATCGGGTCGGCGCAGCCCATCGGGAACGGCCAGTCACTGCCCAGCAGCAGCCGGGACGGCCCGAACACCTCCGTCAGGACGGCGGTCATCGCCGGATGGTGGGTCAGGCAGTCGGTCCACATCCGCCGCATCGCCTGCGCCGGTGGGAGCGACAACGGCACCAGCCCCGGACGGTCGGTGGCCACCCCCCGTTCCCAGCGGCCCACCACGGCCGGGGCCACCCCGCCGCCGTGCACCAGGATCAGCCGCAGTCCCGGGTACCGGGCGACGACGTCGCCGAAGACCAGCTGGGCGACGGCCACCCCGGTCTCCACCGGGTTGCCCAGGAGGTTGCCCAGGTAGAACTCGTCCAGCCGGGCGTCCGGGGTCGCGCAGGGGTGCAGGAGCAGGGCCCGCCGGTCGGTGTGCAGGGCCTGGAACAGCGGGGCGAAGGCGGGACCGGCCAGCGACGGGGTCCGGCCACCGGCCCCGGCGGTCACCCCCCACCACCTCGGGTCGGTACGGATCCGTCGGTACTCGGCCAGGGCCACCATCGGCTCGTGCATCGGCAGGAACGCCAGGGGCCGCAGCCGGGCCTGCCCGGCGACCCGGGCGAGGAGCCCGTCGTTGACCGCCGCCGCCCACCTGGCGCAGTCGGCGCCCACCAGGTGCTGACCGTGGTACGGCGGCGGGACGGTCACCACCGCCGCGTCCAACCCGACCGAGTCCAGGTACGCCAACAGGGCGTCCGGGCGGTGCAGCTTCGCCGGCCCGATCGGGTGGCCGTCCACCACGTGCCGCCCGTCCCCGGCGGTGTCGACAAGGTCGTCCACGCCTGCGCCGGTGAACACCGGGGCGAGGTGGGTGTGCACGTCGACCCCGCTCACCGGTCCACCCCCGGGGCTCGGCCGGGGAACCCGGTCACGCGCCTCACCTGACGACCCCCCTCCCCCGCGCTCAGCGGGCGTCCTCGGCGCTGGTGTACCAGTCGGGGTGCGTCGGGTAGTGCGGTCCGTCGTAGACCTCCAGCAGCACCGACTCCTCCTCGGCGACGGTGGGTCCGTGCACGCTGCCCTTGGGGTTCCAGTAGAACGAGCCGGGCACGAGGGTGATCCCGGTCGGCCGGTAGGTGTAGCGGCCCGCCAGGCAGAACATGAACTGGTTGGAGGCGTGGGCGTGTGCCGAGGGAATGCCGGAACCGACCTGGAACCGGACCAGGGCGATGGAGGCCCCCGTCTCGTCGTCGCGCCAGAGCATCTTGTGGGACAGCCCCGCCAGGGTCTTGTCCACCCACTCCAGGTCGGCGACGTCGACCATGATCTCCCGGAACCGGCGCATCGCCCCGTCGGCGACAGCCGGGGCGGCGGACCGGTCGGGCAGTTCACCGGAGTACGCCGCCGGGGCGGAGAGGTTGTCGACCAGGGGAGGTTCACCGGCCATCAGTGCGCTCCTTCGGGGTGCGTCGGGGTGGGCGTCACCGCCGGGGCGGCACCGTCGGACGCCCCCGCGAGACGGGTCAGGGTCGCCAACAGGGACGGGTCCACCGGGACGCCCCGGTGCGTCGAGTCACGTCGGCGGTCGGCGGAGCGTCGGCCGGGCAGGCTCACCCGCTCCACGCCCGGCGCGTACGGCCCCGAGACGACCTCCCGCCCGAGGTCGGCCAGGCGGGCGGTGAACTCCGCCGGGTCACCGAAGGCGGCCGGGTCCAGGGCCAGGAAGAAGTGCGCGCAGTCGTTGGGTACGCCGGTGTCGGCGTACAGGCCCCGCACCCGTCGGCCGTACCCGCCACCGGAGAGGACCCCGGTCAACGCGTCCACCACCAGTGCCAGACCGAATCCCTTGTGCCCACCGGAGGGCAGCAGCATCCCGGCCACTGCCAGCGCCGGGTCGGTGGTGTCCCGACCCACCGCGTCGGTGGCCCACCCGGTGGGGATCGGCTGACCGGCGGCCTCGGCCAACCGGATCCTGCCCAACGCCACCTCGGACAGGGCCATGTCCAGTACGACCGGATCGGCGTCGGCCTCGGCGGGCAGACCCACAGCCACCGGGTTGTTGCCGACTACCGGGTGACCACCGCCGGGCGCCGGCATCAGGGGCCTGGTGTTGGCCATGGCCACCCCGACCAGGCCCGCCCGGGCGGCGCTGCGGGCGTACCGGCCGGCCGCGCCGAAGTGGAAGGCCCGCCGTACGCTGACCGCCCCGATCCCGAACTCCCGGGCCTTGGCCACCGCCGACTCCATCGCCTGGTCGGCGGTGAGCACGCCGAGGGCGTGACCGGCGTCGAGGACGGCGATCGCCCCGAGGTCGATCACCGGTTCGGCCCGGGTGGCGGTGCTTACCGAGCCCCGACGCAGCCTGTCGACGTACATCGGGACCAGCATGACCCCGTGCGAGGGCACCCCCCGGCGGTCGGCGTCGACGAGGGACTCGGCGACGGTGACGGCGGCGGCGTCCGGCAGACCCGTCGCCCGGAAGATCTCGGTGACCAGTGTGGTGAGGCGGGCCGGGTCGACACCCGGCGGCGGTTCCCCGGGGTTCACCGGTGTCCCACCGGTGTGGTCAGCCGGGTCGACATGGACTCGCGGATGCGCCGCAGGGCGTTGTCGAGGTGCCTGGTGAGCGCTGCCACCGCGGCGTCCGGGTCGTGGGCCACGCAGGCGTCGAGGATCGCCTGGTGCTCGGCGCGGCTGCGGTCGAGGCTCTCCGGGGTGGGGCGGGTGGCGAACCGGTAGCGTTCGCTGTTCTCCCAGACCGGTTTGATGGCCCGGGGCAGCCACCGGGAGCCGCTGGCCCGGTAGAGGGTGAAGTGGAAGGTGGTGTGGGCGTGCCGGGCGGCGAGGGGGTCGTCGATCACCGCGAGCCGGGCGTGCTCGTCGAGGGCGTGCCGGGCCGTCTCGGCGTCGTGGGCGGTGAACCGCTCGGCGGCCGTCCGGACGGCGAGGGCCTCCAGGGCGAGCCGGGTGCGGTGGGTGTCGAGCAGGTCGTCCAGGGAGACCCCCCGGACCCAGGCTCCCTTGTGCGGGACGATCTCCACCAGGCCGAGCGCCTCAAGTCGGCGCAGGCCCTCCCGGACCGGCATGGCGCTCATGTCGAGGGCTTCGGTCAGGTCGGCCAGCCGAAGGTGGGACCCGGGCGGCAGGAGCCCAGTCATGATCATTTGATGGAGTTCGGCGGCGGCTGTCTCCGCCATCGTTCGCTGCCGCGTCCCACGGTGGGGCGCCAGGCGCAGACCTCGTTGCATGCCGGCCGTTCTCCTGTCCGGACGCCGAGCCACCCCGGCCACTCGCCGGCCGGAGCCGGGGTCGGTCCGAGGCCCGGCGACGAGGATCTGATATCAAATATTTGATCTTAACAGCGGTCGATCGGACCCCGTGATCGGGCGGTACGACGTCGGACGCGCCGACCACCGGGGGTGTGGTCGACGCGCCCGAGGCGATCGGCAGGGTCAGGCGGTGCGACCCAACCGCCAGTACCCCATGAACGCCACCGCGTGCCGGTCCATGCCGCAGTCGGAGACCAGGTGCCGACGCAGCGTACGGATCACCCCGGCCTCCCCGGCGAGCCAGGCGTAGAGCGGCACCGGGGCCGCCGAGGCGGGCACCTCCCACAGGATCTCGGTGTCCACGTCCACGTCGGCGATCTGCGGGGCGTCGACGGTACGCGCCGGTGCCGCGAGCAGCTGCCCGGCCACCTCCCGTACCGCCGGGACCAGCCGGGAGCCGTGCGGGTCGGCGCCCCGGGCCAACCACGTCACCTCGACCCCGGGCGGGGTCAGCAGGGACAGGGCGTCGCCGGCGTCCGGGACCTCCAGCACCACCCGGCCCCGGGTGTCCAGCGGAAGCCGTTCCAGGATGGAGCTGACCGCCGGCACCGCCGTCTCGTCCCCGGCGAGCAGGATCTGCCCGGTCGACGGTGCCCGGAACTCGATCCCGCCGTGGTTGCCCTCGTAACCGGCGTCGGGTCCGAGGATGGTGAGTTCGTCGCCGAGCCGGGCCCGTCGGACCCACCGGGTCGCCGGTCCGCCGTCGCCGTGCAGGACCAGGTCGACGTCGATCTCACCCAGCAACGGCCGGGCCGCCCGGACGGTGTACGTCCGCAGCGGGTTACGCCGGTGCTCCGGCAACTCCCGCCAGTGGGTGTACCAGTCCGGACCGGTCGGCAGGGCGACCCCACGCTGCCCCGGCAACGGGAACGCCAACTTGATCCGCTGGTCGTACCCGTTGTCGGCGAACCGGTCCAGATCCGGGCCGGTGAAGGTCACCCGGACGAAGGAGGGGCTGAGCCGACGCATCGCGCGGACCTCGACGGCGAACATCCGCCAGGGCGAGATGGGCAGGGTCTGGGTCATCGGTGCTGATCTTCCTGTGCGGGGGTGGGCGGGGTGTCGCCTACCGGGTAGCGGTCGCGGAGGCGCGGGAACGCCACAGCAACCAGACGAAATAGGGGGTGCCGACCAGGGCCACGACGAGGCCGGCGGGAACCTGGGCCGGGGCGATGACGGTCCGGCCGAGGGTGTCGGCGAGACTGACCAGGAGGGCGCCGAGCAGGGCGGCCACCGGAATGACCCGGGTGTGCCGACCACCGACGAGCGCCCGGGCGGCGTGCGGGGCGACCAGTCCGACGAAGCCGATCACCCCGACGGCGGAGACCGCGGTGGAGGTCAACAGCGCGGCGGCCCCCAGGGCGACCAACCGGGTCCGCTCCAGCCGTACGCCGAGCACCCGGGGGGTGTCGTCGTCGAGCGAGAGCAGGTCCAGTTCCCGCCGGGCGGCTACCACTGCCGGGGTCAACACCAGCAGGGCGATCGCCACCGGCAGGACCTGCCAGGCCGTCCGGCCGTAGGTCGAGCCGGATAGCCAGGTCAACGCCTTTGCGGTGTTCCAGGGGTCGTAGGCGACGATCAGGAAGGTGATCACCGCCATGCCACCCTGCCAGGCCCCGAAGCCGATCAGGACCAGCCGGTCGGAGCTGAGTCCGCCTCGCCAGGCGGCCCCGTACACCAGGGCGAAGGCCAGGATCGCGCCGAGCCCGGCGACCCCGGAGATGGCGAGCACCCCGGCGGCCGGGACGAAGGTCAGCAGCGCCACCGCCCCGAGGCCGGCACCGGCGGTGATGCCGAGGATGCCGGGCTCGGCGAGCGGATTGCGGCAGACCGCCTGCACCGTGGTGCCCGCGAGGGCCAGCGCCGCACCGGCCAGCGCCGCCGCGACCACCCGGGGCCACCGCTGGTCCAGCACGAAGGTGTAGCCGGGTCCGGTCCGGCTCTGCACCCAGTTGACGATGTCACCGACCAGCATCCAGGTGTCACCGAGGAGCATCCCGGCGACCACGGCGACGACGAGGAGCACCGCGAGGGTCCCGACCACGAAGCGGTGGAAGACTGCCGACCGTACGGCCGCGTGTCCGCCGGGCGGACGTCGGGTGGGGCCGGCGTCGCGGTGCCGACGCGCCAGCCAGATCAGGATCCCGGCACCGAAGAGGGTGGTGACCACACCGGTCGGGATGTCCACCCCGGCCTGCGCGCCCATGACGGCTCGCAGCAGGACGTCCGAGCCGAGGACGATGATCACTCCGGCGATGCCGGAGAGCGGGATCAGGGCCCGGTGCCGGTACACGCCGGGGGCCAGCGGGGCGAGCAGACGGACGATCACCGGGGCGCAGAGGCCGACGAAGCCGATCGGGCCGGTGAGGGTCACCGCGGCGGCGGAGAGCACGACGGCCAGGACGACGGCGAGCAGCCGGGTCCGCCTGACGTCGATCCCGAGCACCGTGGCGGTGTCGTCGCCGAGGGCGAGGATGTCGAGCCGGTGACCGAGCAGGATCAGCGCTGTGGCGGCGACCGCGATCACCGGGGCGAGCTGGGCCAGCGCCCGCATGTCGCTCTGCACCAGGGATCCGCTGCCCCAGGCGAAGAGACCGAGGGTGGCCTGCTCGAACAGGAGCAGCAGGAGCATGGTCAACGAGCTCAGGGCCATGGCGGTGGCCGAGCCGGCCAGGATCAGCCGGGTGGTCCCGGCCTGACCGCCGGCCGACAGCGCCATCACCAGGGCGGCGGCGGCGAGCCCGCCGAGCAGTGCCAGTCCCCCGGCCGGCAGGGCGGGCAGGGTGACACCGAACGCGGCGACGCTGACGATCGCCAGGTGGGCACCGGCGTTGACCGCCAGGGTGTCCGGAGAGGCCAGTGGGTTGCGGGCGACCGACTGCAGGGCCGCCCCGGCGCACCCGAGGGCGAGACCGACGGCCAGACCGGCGAGCAGCCGGGGCAGCCGGGAGGCGACCAGGATCCGGGCCGCCTCGTCGTCGGAGCCCGTGATCAGCCGGAGCAGGTCCAACGCGCCCACCGACGAGGTGCCCTGGGTCAGGTGCACCGCGGCGACCACCAGCAGGGTGACGACGGCGAGGACGAAGACGCCGACGACCCGGGGGGCGGAAACCCGCCCGACCGGAGCCGGCCGGGCGGCCGGCTCCGGTTGGGCGGGAGCGAGGAGCTGGTTCACACCGTGTAGACCTTGACCAGCTCGTCCAGGTACTGCTTGGCCGACAGCGGGCCACCGAAGGTCCACGTGCCGTCGGGCATCCGGTGCAGGTTGCCCTCCTTGACGAAGTTGAAGGACTTCCAGATGGCGTTGTCGGCGAGGCCCTCGGCGAACACGTCGTCACCGTCGGAGGCGTTGTAGAAGAACTCCAGGTCCTGGTCCTTGAGGGCGTTCAGCCCCTCGACGTCGGTCTGGCCGAGCCCCCACACCTCGTCGCTCTCGCCGGTCCACGCGTTCCTGAGCCCGAGCTGGATGCCGACCTGGGAGACGAGCGCCCCCTCGCCGAACATCCGGATGGTGACGGAGCTGCCTTCCTTCCAGCCGTCGGCGATGGCGAAGGACTTGCCGGCGGCCCCCGCGTCGGCGATCTTCTTCTTGCCCTCGGCGATCGCGGTGTCGAAGTCGGCCAGGAGCTTCTCCCCCTCGGCGCTCTTTCCGACGGCGGTGGCCACCATCGTCACGTCAGACCGCATCCGCCCGAGGTTGTCGGTGGCGTCGCTGCCCTTGGCGACCAGCACCGGGACGTGCTTCTCGAGCTGGTCGACCAGGGCGTTGCCCCGGCCGCCCTCCATCACCACGAGGTCGGGCTCCAGGGCGACGATCGAGTCGACGCTGGGCTCGGCGCGGGTGCCGACGTCCTTGACGCTCCCGTCGAGCTTGGCGGCGGTCACCCAGGTGGCGTACCCCTCGGCGTCGGCGACACCCACCGGCATGACACCGAGACCGACGAGCATCTCGGCCTCGGCCCACTCCAGGGCGACGACCTTGGTGGCCGGGGCGTCGAGCTTGATCTCCTTGCCCCGGCTGTCGGTGACGGTGACCGGGCCACCGGAGGAACCGGCCGTCGGCTCGGTCGAGGCGGTGTTCTCGGTGGTGCCGCAGGCACCCAGCAGCAGCGCGGTCGCGGCTGCCACCAGGACGGTGACACGGGTACGGATCATGGTCGTCTCTCTGTCATCGGGAGTGGGACGGGTTCAGGCAGTGATCCGGGGACGGTGACGCCGCCCCACGGGTCGGGTGGAGACCAGTCCGGTGGAGGGATCGGTGGTCACCTCGATCGTGATGCCGTACGCCTCGGTCAGCGCCGACTCGACGAAGACCTCGTGGGGGCTGCCGGTGGCCCGGACCCGCCCGCCGTGCAGCAGGACCACCTCGTCGGCCACCTCGGCGGCCTGGTTGAGGTCGTGCAGGACCACCCCGACGGCGACCCCGTGGTCGTCGGCGAGTTCCCGGACCAGGTCGAGCAGTTCCACCTGGTAGCGCAGGTCCAGGAAGGTGGTGGGCTCGTCGAGCAGCAGGACCGGGGTGTCCTGGGCCAGGCAGGTGGCCAGCCACACGCGTTGGAGTTCGCCGCCGGAGAGTTCGTCGATCGGGCGGTCGGCCATCGCTGTCACACCGGTGACGGTCATGGCCTTCGCGATCATGGCCGGCCCGTCGGGATCGACGGCACGCCACCGGCCCCGGTACGGGTGCCGGCCGTAGCCGACCACGTCCCGGACCGTCACCCCGTTGGGCACCGGGCGGCTCTGGGCGAGGAGGGTGACCCGTCGGGCGAACTCCCGGGCGGGCAGGCCGGCGGCGGAGCTGCCGTCACCGAGGAGCACCTCGCCGCTGTCCACCGGATGGAGTCGGGCCAACGCCCGCAGCAGCGTCGACTTTCCACTGCCGTTGGGGCCGACCACGGCGGTGACCGCACCGGGGCGCAGCGTGATGGCGGCGTCGTGGACCACGACAGCGCCCTGGTACCCGAGGCGGAGATCGACCCCGCGCAGGCCCACCGCAGAATCGGTCGGCTCTTCACCGTTGGACATGCGGTTAGGCTAGCCTAACCTTCGCCCGGCGCGTCAAGTCGGGGCGACCAATCCGGCCGGGACTACCGCGCCGATCGGGGTCCGCCGTGGGAAGCTGGAGACGTGGCCGCACCGGCCGTCACGGCGTCGCGGAGGGAGACGGTCCGGATGATCAAGACGTTGCGCCCCAGGGGCTACGACGAGGCGATCGACATCGGACACTACTTCTGCGAGGGGTTCGCCGTGGTCCTGGACCTGACCGCCCTCACCCCCGAGGCCGCCAGGTCGTTCGTCGACTTCTCCTCTGGCCTGGTGACCGGGCGTGACGGCGCTATCGAGCGGGTGGCACCGGGAGTCTTCGTCCTGCGCCCCGCTCCGGTCGAGGCCCCCCAGCCCAGCGTCGCGTCGGCCTGACCGACCGCGCCACCGGACGACACGGACCGCCCGGCCGGGTGGGCACCGGCCGGACCGTGACGCAGCCACACAGCACACCCGATCGCGTCACGGCCCGGCCGACGCCCGGTTCTGGTGGACGGTCCCGTGGTCCACGCAGCTGGGCACACCAGCCGAGCGGGCACAGGAGTTCTCCGTCCTGCCCGGTGAGCCGGGCCGGTGTTCCCCGCGTACGGACCGTGGCCCGGGACGGCGTCCCCCCGTTGCGCCCCGTGGCCGGGGCCGACCCCTTCCCGTCACCGACCCCGTCGTGGACGGGGTCGGACAGGCTCGGCCACTCACGCAACAGGCGTTGAGCAAGAACCGAAGACGCTCAACGCACGTTGCACGAACACTGCGAGCATACGCTCACATTCGGTAGAGGTGTCAACACCTGTTTCCTCGCCCGGGGTAACTGCCACACTGTCGTTCACGCCGCGGAGGGATGAGGTAATGGTCGAAGGACGGGACTCGGGGCAACTGCCCCCACTCGACACGCTCGCGGCCCGGCTCGAGTACCTGTTCGAGAGCATCCGACCCACCCCCAAGGAGATCGGCGAGGCGGAGGCGGCGGGCCGCACCTACACCAACCGGGAGATCGCCGACAAGATCAACACCGTGGCGGCGGAGACCGGAGTGACGATCAGCGCCGCCTACGTCGGCGAACTACGCCGGGGCGTGGCACAGGACCCCCGGATGTCCCACATCCGTGCCCTGGCCCGCGCCTTCGGCGTCCACTCGGGATACTTCGTCGACGACGCCGCCGCCCGCCGGATCACCGAACAGATCGCCCTGCTCAGTGAGCTACGACGAATGGACGTCAGACAGGTGGCCCTGCGTCAGGTCCTCACCGACGCCGGGCTCTCCCCGACCGACACCCATCTCGTCGAACAGATGGTGGCCCGCCTGCGGGCCGTCGCCGACCAGGCCGCCACGGACCCGGCCCGACCGACCGGGGGCGGACCCGGACGGCGATGCTGATCCTCCGATGGCACAGCGCAGACGAGCGGGAGTACGCAGACGTGAAACTGCACCGACTTCGCAGACGCTGTGAACGTCTCCTCACCGACCTGGCTCTACCCGAACCGTTCGACCTGCACGAACTGTGCCGCGTCCTCGGCGAACGACGGGGACGGCCGCTGCGACTGATGCCGATCAGCCTGCCGATGCACACCGTCTGCGGGATGTGGGTGCCCACCGGGGACTTCGACGCCATCTTCTACGAGCAGGACACCTCCGCGCTGCACCAGATGCTGATCATCGGACACGAGGTCGGACACCTGCTCGCCGGGCACCGGGCCACCGCCGTGCTCGACGCCGACGCGTCCCGGCTGCTCCTGCCCGACCTCGACCCCCAACTGGTCCGACGGTTCCTCGGACGCAGCAACTACGACGCCGACGCCGAACGCGAGGCCGAGATGATCGGTTCGTTGCTGCTGCGGCGGACCCGTGACTCGCACGGCGACATCCCCGATCCGCCGCTGCACGGCGACCAGGCCGAGCTGTACGGCAGACTGCGCCGTTCACTGGAACACCCGGACCGGTGATGGCCGCCGCCCTCTACACCCTCTGCGCCGTCGCCGGTTGGTTCGCCTTCGGATACATGGTGCGGCTGCAACGACGCCGCCCCAGCCCACCCCGCCGCGCCATCTGCGTGGCCTTCGGCGCCTTCGCCGCCGGGGTCACACTGGCCGTGGCACCGGTGGCGAACCTCGTCGACCAGGCCACCGGCCTGCCCAACCTGGCCAAGGTCGTCTCACACGGATGCGCCCTGACCATCGCGGCGAGCGCCCAGAACATGCTGCTGCACCTCTCCCTGCCGGCCGATCGGGCGTCCGCCCGCAGTCGGCGGTGGATCTGGTTCACCGGTGGGGCCTTCGCCGTCATGGTCGCCCTGTTCGCCCACACCCTCGGCTACCCCGAACCGGTCCGGTTGACAGTCGAGTACGCCACCGACCCGGTGGTCACCGCGTACCTGCTGATCTTCATGGTGACCGGGTTCCTGGCGTACTGCGTGGACATCACCCGACTCTGCTGGCGTTTCGCCCGCATCTGCGGCCGACCGTGGCTACGCCGGGGACTGCGGGTCACCGCCGTCGGCGCGGGCTTCGCCCTGCTCTACAGCGCCAACAAGATCGGCTACCTGCTCGCCCACCGGGCCGGGTCACAGCCCGCCGGGGAGGAACAGATCGCCGCGGTGCTGGTGACGATCAGTGCACTGCTGATGCTCACCGGATTGACGATGCCGGCGTGGGGTCCGCTGTTCGCCGTCACCCGCCGCCTCGACGACCTGCGCGCCTGGCGGCGACTCCATCCACTGTGGCGGGACGTCGTCGCCGCCCTCCCCGAACTGGAACTCGACGACAGCCTGCGCCGACCGCTGACCGCCCTGCGGGACAGCGAGTACGCCCTGACCCGGCGGGTGGCCGAGATCCGCGACGGGCGGCTGGCCCTGCGCCCGTACCTCGACACCGCCGTCACCGCGACCGCCTGTCGTCTCGCCGACGCCGCCGGCCTGACCGGCGACGACCGGCGGGCCACAGTGGAGGCCGCGCAGCTCGCCTGCGCGCTGCGGGCCCGCCGGGCCGGCACCCCCGCCGACGACCCGCAACCCGCCGACGACCTGCACCGCCCGAGCGGCGGCTACGCCGGGGAGGTCGCCTGGCTGTCCCTGGTCACCGACGCGTACGCGCACAGTCCGGTGGTGACAGCGACGCTGTCCGCGCCCGTGGCGGCGGTGGGAGACTCCCCGGGATGAGGCAGCGTTACGCGAACCTGGCCCGGATCCGCGCCCTCGACCCGGAACGGGATTATCTGGCCATCTACCAGACCATGCTGCGTCTGGAGTTCCCCTGGGACCTCAAGCTCGGCCTCAACCTGGCCTTCACCAGGTCCTTCTCGGTGCCGGCCGTCGCCGCCGTGCACGTGGGCACCGGTGAGCTGACCGAGCGCACCCAGAAGCGCCTGGACGACACCGGACTGTTGATGTACGAACTGGTGCTCAACGGCTTCGACGATCCCCGGGGTCGGGAGGCGCTGCGCCGGATCAACCAGATCCACCGCCGGTACGCCATCCCCGCCGACCACTACCGGTACGTCCTGGGCTGTCTGGTCGTCGTCCCCACCCGGTGGCTGGACCGGTACGGGTGGCGCCGCCTCTGCTGCCACGAACGGCAGGCCACCCACGCGTTCTACCGGGAACTCGGCCGACGGATGGGCGTCGACGCCGTCCCCGACACGTACGCGGAGTTCGAGGCGTGGTTCGACGCGTACGACGCCGCCCACCTGCGCCCCAACGACGACGCCGCCGCCATCGAGCGGGCCACCCGGACGCTGATGCTCACCCGGGTCCCCACCGCCCTGGCCCCGCTGGGCAACGCGCTGGTCGGTGCCGTCTACGACGGGCCGCTGCGTCGGGCCACCCGGGTCGACGACCCGCCCCTGACGGTCCGGGGCGGGCTGCACGCCGCCCTGCGGGTCCGGGCCCGGTGGCAGCGCTGGTTCGGCCGCCCCCGGACCGTCGCACTCTTCACCGACGGGATCCGCACCCGCACCTACCCCGACGGGTACGAGATCAGCCGGTTGGGCCCGGACCCCGGGGACAGGGCCACCGGCTGACCAGACTCGTGGGCCGGGGTCGGTGGGCGTCAGCTCGTGACCCGGAAGGTGGCGTCGGCGCGGGCCTGCGCGTCGCCGATCGGGTCCAACCGCAGCAGGTAGCCGTAGTGCCGCAGGTACCGGTCCGGATGGCGGTACGACCGGAACGACGTCCAGGCTCCGTCGGCGAGCCCGGTGACCCGTTGGAAGGTGGCGTCTGCGGCGAAGGTCGTGCTGCCGTCGGCCGGGGCGAGGACGAGGTCGAAGCCCTCCTGTCGCAGGTGGTACCCGGGATAGTTGACAGACTCGAAGGAGACGTACGCCGAGCCGCCGGCCAGCCCCGGCCTGAGCCGGAAATGGGCGTCCTGGGCGGGGCTGACGTTGGCGTCGATCCGTACGTCGAAGTTCGCGTGACGCACGTACCGGTCCGGGTAGTTGTACGACTGGATGCGGTTCGTCGGGGCGGCGGTCCCCCACCGGGCCAACACCCGGCTCTCCTCGGCGGCGGTCAGGTTGAGAATCGAGCCGTGCCGCTTGCGGGTGCCCCCCATCCCGTAGTCCCCCCGGGTCCGGAAGTTGCCGGTGCTACCCAGATTCGTCGAGGTCACCGGCAGGTAGCCGCGCCCGGTGGCGTACTGGTCGAGCCAGAGCGTCCACTCGTCGCGGCCGTTGAACCGGGCCCACATCGGACCCTCGACGACGTTCCCGCCGGTCGCCCCGTTCGAGATGCCCAGGTGGGACAGGTTGCCCAGGGTCGTCCAGGTGCCCAGCACCGAATTGGCGGCCTCGACGGTGATGTGACCGTCGGCCGACGCCCGGTAGTACCGGTAGCCGCCCACGCTCTCGGGCACCTCGACGATCTGCGTGTCGATGATCCCCTGGGTTCCCGGGCGCTCGATGTAGAGCTGCGCCGCGGTGAAGGTACGGAAGTCGCTGGTGCGGGCGGAGTAGATCCGGTGCTTCGTCACCCCGTTACGGGCGGCGTTGGTGGCCCAGTAGACGACCCAGTCACCGGTGGCCGGGTTCCAGATCGCCTCCGGTGCCCACGCGTTGCCCGCCCCGGGGACCGACCCGGCGACGTTCACCAGCCGGGGCGCGGACCAGGTCACCAGGTCGGTCGACTCCCACACCACGAGCGACGTGCTGCCCCGGTTCGCCGCATCGTTCCAGGAGGTCCCGCTGGCGATGCGCAGATCGGTCGCGACGATCCAGTAGCGGTCCCCGGCCGGGGACCGGACCAGCGCGGGGTCCCGGACCCCCCGGGTGCCGACGGTGGAGAGCAGGACCGGTGCTCCGCCGTTGAGGTCCCGCCAGTTCAGTCCGTCCTGGCTGTGGGCGAGGTAGATCTGCTCTCCGGTGGCCGACTCCCCGGTGAAGTGGGCCATCAGGTAACCGGTGAAGGGGCCCACGGCAGCGGTCGCCGCCGTTCGGGAGATCGCCGCCGACGAGGCGAAGACCAGGCAGGCCAGGACGAGCACCACGCCCAGACGGGCCGGACCTCTCACCATCACGGACTCCTACGGCTCGGTGACGACGCTCGGAACACAACACGTGTGAGCGTTCACATCCTCGCCGCATGAAACGATGCATGTCAATACGTTGCCGCCGGATCGTCCCGCAGACGCAGTGCTCCGCATGGCGATCCACCAGCGACCCGAACGAGACCCGCTCCACCACGACGAGGGAGATTTCGACATGTGTCATCCCAGGTGGAGCAGCGCTCCGGTAGGGCTCAACACCTGGTCCGCACCGCAGCCGGGCGGCTGGACCCGCACGGCGCACCGATGCCGCAGCTGAGGGCCGCGCCCGGCACCGACCACGAGGCCGTGGCCGCAGCAGTCACCAGCCACCCCGGACTCTCCTCGGTCCTGCTGCGGGGCACCGCCTGTCGCCTGCTCGGACTCGCCGAGCCCGACCGGCGCGGAAAGGCCGGGCCACCCCCTCCCCCGGCACCGCCGAGGCACTGGGGGACGACCGAGGAGTAGGGACCTCCGGGGCGGGATCCGCTGCGGCGACCGGAACGGGGACGTCGGCGAGACCCGTCCATCGACGCCCGACAACCGTCCGGTGGAGACGGACGTTACGAGAACGTTACCCGTCGATGGCATGACTCGTGTTGACCATCACCGATGTGAGCGCTAACACTAGGCCGGGGGAACGACGTCCGGCTGGTCGACAGCATCCGGTCCTGGGGAAGGAACAAGGCTGTGAGCAGGAAACTTTTTGCCGCACTCGGTGGTGTCGCGCTCGCCCTGAGCATGGTGGCCTGTAGCGGGGACGGCGCCGGTGGTGGCGGTGACACCAGCGACAAGAAGCCCTCGGAGCTGACCATCGGGGTCTCGATGCCGACCCAGACCTCGGAACGGTGGATCGCCGACGGCAACGCGGTCAGGGAGAAGCTGGAGGCCAAGGGATACAAGGTCGACCTCCAGTACGCCGGGGACGACATCCCGACCCAGTCGCAGCAGGTCGACCAGATGATCACTCGTGGGGCGGACGTCCTCGTCGTCGCGGCGATCGACGGCACCGCCCTGAGCGGGCAGCTCCAGGCCGCCTCGGAGGCGGGCATCCCGGTGGTCTCCTACGACCGGCTGATCCTCAACAGCCCCCACGTCGACTTCTACGTCAGCTTCGACAACTACAAGGTCGGCGTCGCCCAGGGCACCGCCCTGCTCACCGGGCTGGGCCTGCTGAACAAGGACGGCTCGAAGGGCAACGCCACCGGGCCGTTCAACGTGGAGATCTTCGCCGGGTCGCTCGACGACAACAACACGCAGTACTTCTTCAACGGGGCGATGGAGACCCTCAAGCCGTTTCTCGACGACAAGTCGCTCGTGGTGAAGTCCGGGCAGACCCGCATCGAGCAGGCGGCGATCCTGCGGTGGCAGCAGGAGCCCGCGCAGAAGCGGATGGAGGACCTGCTCACCTCGTCCTACCGCGACGGTACGCAGGTGCACGGGGTGCTGTCGCCGTACGACGGGATCTCCCGGGGCATCATCACCGCCCTGCAGAACGACGGGTACGGGACGTCGGCCAAGCCGGTCCCGGTGATCACCGGGCAGGACGCCGAGATCGCCTCGGTCAAGCTGATCGACGTGGGGGTCCAGGGTTCCACTGTCTTCAAGGACACCCGGCAGCTCGCCGAGCGGGCGGTCATCGCGGCGGAGTCGTTCCTCCAGGACAAGACGCCCGAGGCAAACGACACCACCACCTACAACAACAAGGTCAAGGTGGTCCCCGCGTACCTCCTGCCGATCCAGACCGTCTACAAGGAGGACATCAAGTCCGCGCTCGTCGACTCCGGCTACTGGACGGCCGAGGAGGTCGCCGCCGGTCAGGCCAAGGGCTGAACGGCACGCAGCGGTCCGTCGACGGTCCACCGCTCCCGACGACGGTGGACCGCCGACCCGCAGCCGGCAGACCACTCACGTTCCACCGACCAGGAGGCTGACGTGGACGACAACATCCTCGAGATGCGTCACATCACGAAGACCTTCGCCGGGGTGGCGGCGCTGCAGGACGTCTCCCTGACGGTCCGGCGCGGTGAGATCCACGCCGTCTGCGGTGAGAACGGGGCCGGGAAGTCGACGCTGATGAAGGTGCTCTCCGGGGTCCACCCGGCGGGCTCCTACGACGGCGAGATCGTCGTCGACGGGGCTCCGGTGCACGTCAGGAGCATCCGCGACAGCGAGCGGCTCGGTGTCGTGATCATCCATCAGGAACTCGCCCTGGTGCCGCACCTGTCGATCGCGGAGAACATCTTCCTCGGCAACGAGGTCCGGGGACGCGGCGGCCTGATCGACTGGCACCGGGCCAACGCCGACGCCGCGACGCTGCTGGCCTCGGTGGGCCTGCGGGAGAACCCGGTCACCCCGGTCGTGCAGCTCGGGGTCGGCAAGCAGCAGTTGGTGGAGATCGCCAAGGCGCTGTCCAAGAAGGTCAGACTGCTCATCCTCGACGAGCCGACCGCCGCGCTCAACGACGTCGACTCGGCACACCTGCTCGACCTGCTGCGACGCCTGCGGGAACGCGGGATCACCTGCATCATGATCTCGCACAAGCTCAACGAGATCACCGCGATCGCCGACACCATCACGGTGATCCGGGACGGCCGGACCGTCGACCGTCTCGACGTCGCCGCCGGCGGGGTCACCCAGGAACGGATCATCCGGGCCATGGTGGGACGGGACCTCACCAGCTTCTACCCGGACCGGGTGAGCGCGCCGGGGGCGGAGGTGCTGCGCGTCGAGGACTGGTCGGTACGCCACCCCACCCAGGACCGCCTGGTGGTCGACGGGGTCGGTCTGAGCGTACGGGCCGGCGAGGTGGTGGGTATCGCCGGTCTGATGGGCGCCGGCCGGACCGAACTGGCGATGAGCGTCTTCGGCCGGTCCTACGGTCGCGACGTCACAGGTCGCCTCTTCGTCCACGGCCGTCAGGTCCAGGCCCGGACCGTCGCCGAGGCGATCCGCAACGGCATCGCGTACGCCACCGAGGACCGCAAGCGGTACGGCCTCAACCTGATCGAGGACATCAGGCGCAACGTCTCGGCCGCCGCGCTCGACAGGCTGGCCCGCCTCGGATGGGTCGACGACAACGAGGAGATCCGGGTCGCCGAGGCGAGTCGGCGTGACCTGAACATCAAGTCGTCGAGCGTGATGGCCGTGGTCGGGAAGCTCTCCGGCGGCAACCAGCAGAAGGTCGTGCTGTCGAAGTGGCTGTTCACCGACCCGGACGTGCTGATCCTCGACGAGCCGACGCGCGGCATCGACGTGGGGGCGAAGTACGAGATCTACACCATCGTCAACCGCCTGGTGGCCGCCGGGAAGGCCGTCGTGCTCATCTCCTCCGAGCTGCCGGAACTGCTCGGCATGTGCGACCGCATCTACACGCTGGCGGCGGGCCGGATCACCGGTGAGGTGCCGGTGGGCGCGGCCACCCAGGAGGGCCTCATGCAGCTCATGGCCAAGGACAAGGACCGGGTGGGATGAAGAACACCGAGACCGCGCCGACCGTGGACGGCGAGCCGACCGGCGGTGCGCAGGCCGCCGCCCTGCACGCCGGCACCAGCGACCCCCGTCAGCTGATCATGCGGAACCTGCGACAGAGCGGCATCTACATCGCCCTGGTCGTCATCGTCGCGCTCTTCACGATCCTGACCGGCGGTACGTTGTTGAGCCCCGGCAACATCACCAACGTCGTCCTGCAGTACTCGTACATCCTGGTGCTCGCGATCGGCATGGTCATCGTGATCATCGGTGGGCACATCGACCTGTCGGTCGGCTCGGTGGTGGCGCTCACCGGGGCGGTCAGCGCCGTCCTGGTGATCAGGGAGGGGCACGACTGGTGGGTCGGGGTCCTGGCCGCCCTGGCGGTGGGGGCGGCCGTCGGCGCGTGGCACGGCTTCTGGGTGGCCTACGCCGGGATTCCCGCGTTCATCGTGACCCTGGCCGGGATGCTGCTGTTCCGTGGTCTCACCCTGCGGGTGCTCGACAACGTCTCGCTGTCGCCCTTCCCCGGCGAGTACCAGCAGATCGCCGCCGGATTCCTCAACGGACTGCTCGGCGGTGCCGGGTACGACGCGTTCACCCTGTTCATCGGGGCGTTCGGGGTGGCCGGGTACGCCGTCGGCGGGTTCCGGACCCGGGTGGCCCGGATCAGGTACGGGCAGCCGGTCGAGTCGTTCCCCCTCTTCGTCACCCGGGTCCTGCTGGTCGGCACGGTGATCATGTACTTCGCCTGGCAGTTGGCGAACCACCGGGGACTGCCTATCGTCCTGATCATCCTCGCCGTCCTGGTCCTGGCGTACGGCATGGTGACCCGGCGTACGGTCTTCGGCCGACAGGTGTACGCCATCGGCGGCAACCTGCCCGCGGCGATGCTCTCCGGGGTGAAGGTCAGGACGGTCAACTTCTGGATCTTCGTCAACATGGGTCTCCTCTCCGCCGTGGCCGGGGTCATCTACTCCTCCCGCTCGAACGGGGCGCAGCCGGCGGCGGGGAACATGTTCGAGCTGGACGCCATCGCGGCGGCCTTCATCGGTGGTGCGGCGGTCACCGGCGGCGTCGGCACCGTCGTGGGTGCCGTGGTCGGGGGCCTGATCATGGCGGTGATGAGCAACGGCATGCAGTTGATGAGCGTGGACCAGTCGGTGCAGTCGGTGGTGAAGGGTCTGGTGCTGCTCGTCGCTGTCGCCTTCGACGTGTACAACAAGCGCCGCGCCGCCGGGTCCCGCTGAACCACGGCGGCGCGGTGAGGTGTTCGCCGGTCAGTCGGCGGTGTCCCCGGACCGGGCCAGGAACCGTTCGAAGTCGGACCGCCGGATCGGGTCGATCACCCCGCCCCGCTGCGCCCACCAGGTCGGCGTGGGCGGGACGTAGTCGTCCTCCAGCAGGTCGACGTCGAAGTTCTCGCTCGACCGGGGCATCAGCATCACCAGGGGCTTGAGGTGGTCGCCGCCGGGCCGGTTGGCCGCCGCCGCGACGGCGTCCCGCCAGGTGTCGTAGTCGACGAGCTTGACCGGGTGCCCGGCGTCGGTGAGCCAGCCGAACATCTCCATCCACCGCACCCGGGTCTCACTGATCAGGTGGTAGCAGCCACCGACGGCCTCCGGGCGGGAGGCGACCGCCACGATCCCGGCCGCGATCCGGTCCACCGGCGTCAGGGTCATCGAGTAGTCGGCCTCCGGGGCGCACCCCAGCTGGAGACAGGCCGACAGGATCCGGGAGAACTGGTCGACCGGGTTGGCGACCCCGGTGGCGGTGTCCCAGGACACCTTGGCCATCCGGTACATGGTGGTCGGCAGGCCCCGCCGGGCGGCCTCCCGGACCAGGTTCTCCGCCACCCACTTGGTCTGGCCGTACCCGTTGGAGTTGGCCGACGGCGGGTCGACCTGGACGCTGCGCTCGTCCACCGGACCGGCGTCGAAGGTGTCGGCGGTGAACACCGACATCGTCGACACGTGGTGCAGCGGGGTGACCGGGCCGGTGCAGGCCAACCGGATCACCTCCCGGGTGCCCTCGATGTTGACCGCCCGCATCGCCGCGTACGGGTGCACGGCGCTGACGCTGGCACCGCAGTGGTAGATCGCGGCGACCGACCCGGCCAGCTCGGCCCAGCGCCCGGGGTCGAGGCCCAGCCGTGGCTCGCCCAGGTCACCGGCGACGACCCGGACCCGGTCGGCGAACGCCGGATGGTCGACAGACCACGTGCGCAGCGTCGCCAGGAGCCGTTCGCGTGCCCGGGTGTCGTCGGCGCCGCGCACCAGACACACGATCGGGTTGTCGGTCCGGTCGAGCAGTTCCCGCAGCAGGAACGCGCCGACGAAACCGGTGGCACCGGTGAGCAGCAGGGGTCCGTCCGGGGCGGCGGCGGGCCCCGCCGGTCGGATCGTCGCGTCGAGCTGTGAGTCGGCGACCATCCGCCGGGTCAGCTCGGCGGTGTCCCCACCGAGCAGGTGCCGGGACAGCTCGGTGATGGTCGGGTAGGCCACCGCGTCCATCGGGGACATGGTCAGCCCGAGATCGGCGGCCTCGGCCGCCACCCGGAGTCCGGACAGCGAGTCGGCGCCCAGGTCGAGCAGGTCGTCGTCCATGCCGATCCGGTCGACCCCGAGCACCCGTTCCCAGATCTCGGCCAGCCGCCGTTCGGTGGCGTTGCGCGACGCCACGTACGGGGTGCCGGTCTGGGCGCTCACGCCGTCCGGCGACGGCAGGCTCCGACGGTCGATCTTGCCGGCCGCGCTGCGGGGCAACGTGTCCAGGACCACCAGGAGTCCGGGCACCATGTACTCCGGCAGGCTGCGGCGCAGCAGGTCACGCAGTTCGTCCACTGACGGGCGGGACGTCGACGGGCACCCGACGTACCCGACGAGTCGCCGGTCCCCCGCCTCGTCGGTGTGCGCCACGACGACCGCCTCGGCGACCGAGGGGTGGGCCAGCAGCGCCGACTCCACCTCGCCCGGTTCGATCCGGTAGCCCCGGACCTTGATCTGGTCGTCGGCCCGACCGAGGAACTCCAGGTCCCCGTCGTCCCGGTAGCGGGCCACGTCACCGGTGCGGTAGAGCCGGTCACCGGGGGGCCCGTACGGGTCGGGGACGAACCGCTCGGCGGTCAGGCCGGGCCGGTCGTGGTAGCCCCGGGCCACCCCCGCACCGCCGAGGTACAGCTCACCGGGGACCCCCACCGGCACCGGGTGGAGGCGGTCGTCGAGGACGTACACCCGGGTGTTGGCGATCGGACGGCCGATGGCCACCGGCACCGCCTGGTCGCCGTCGGCGTCGACCTCGTGGACGATGCAGCCGACGACGGTCTCGGTGGGGCCGTACTCGTTGACGACTGTGACCTGCGGAGCGATCTGCCGCCAGGCGAGCACGCTCTCGCGCGGCAACTGCTCCCCACCGACCACGAACACGCCGACCCGGTCGACGACGGTGCGCGAGGGCAGCAGGCCGCGCAGCAGGTCGAGGTGGCCGGGGGTGAGCTTGACCAGGTCCAGTCCGGTGCCGTCGGCGAGCATCCGGGCCACCGCCTCGACCTCCTCACCGGGCGGCAGGAGGGTCACCGTACGGCCGCTGGTCAGCGGGACCAGCAGGTTCGTCACGGTGAGGTCGAAGGCTACGGAGCCCAGCATCGGGGCACCGCCGCCGCCCGGGTGGGTGTACCGGCCGACCGCCCAGGTCAGGTAGTTGACCAGACCCCGGTGGGTGACCATGACCCCCTTCGGGGCGCCGGTGGAGCCGGAGGTGTAGATGCCGTACACCAGGTTGTCGGGGTGCAGGCGACGCGGGACCGGGCCGTCCGGGTGACCGGCGATCGCCGGCCAGTCACCGTCGAGGTAGCTCACCGGGATCGGCAGCGGGGGCAGTCGCCCGTCGAGGTGGTCCTGGGTGAGCAGCACCGACGCCCCGGCGTCGCGCAGCGCGAAGGCCAGCCGCTCCGACGGGTGCGAGGGGTCCAACGGCAGGTACGCCGCCCCCGCCTTGACCGCGCCGAGGATCCCCACCAGCAGCTCCAGGCCGGGTTCGGCGTACACGCCGACGAAGTGGTCCGGACCGACCCCGTGGGCGCACAGGTGGTGGGCGAGTCGGTTGGCCCGGCCGTCGAGTTCGCGGTAGCTGAGGGTGCGGCCGTCGGCGAGCACCGCGGCGACCGCGTCGGGGGTGGCGGCGGCCTGCCGTTCGAAGAGGGTGGGCAGGTCGGTGGCGGGCACCGGCACGTCGGTCTCGTTCCACTCCGACAGCAGTCGACGCCGCTCGTCGGCGGGCAGGTACGTCGCCGACGCGTCACCGTCGGGGTCGGCGGCCATCGCCGCCAGCACCAGCCGGTACATGGCGGCCAGCCGCTCCCCGTTGGCCCGACTGATCGCCTCGGGGTGCATCCGCAGGTTGATCAGGCCCTGCCGGAACGCGGTGACGGAGAGCCGGAACTCGATCTGGGAATCGTCGATGCTGGCCCCGAAGTCGACGAGTTCGGTGTCGACGGTGCGGAAGTCGAGGTAGTTGAACATGACGTCGACCAGTCGGCGACCGGCGGAGAACTCCCGCTGCATGGCCGGCATCGGGTACCGCCGGTGCGACCAGAGCTCGATCTCCTGGGCGAAGACGTCCTTGACCAGGTGCCGCCAGGTGGGGGCGGTCAGCTCGAAGGGGAACGGCACGGTGTTGAGGAACAGGCCCAGGAGACGGTCGGCCCCGGCCACCTCCGGGCGGGTGTCGCAGACCAGTCCGTCGAAGAACCGCCGCTCGTCGGTGAGCATGCTGAGCACCTTCAGGTGGGCAGCGTGCAGGACCGCCTTGATCGGCACCTCCGCCGTACGGGCCAGTTCCCGCAGCCCCTCCTCCAGGTCGTGGAACATCACCTCGACCCGGATCGGGGCACCCGGGCCGGCACCGTCCTGCCACCCGGGGGGCAGGGCGAACCGGCTGTGTCCCTCGACGACGCCCCGCCAGTAGTCGCGGTCCTCGGTGGAGGCGAGCGCTGCCTGCTCGGCGGCGATGAAGTCGGCGTACCTGACGCCGAGGCGGTCCTGCGGCGGGGCCGGGTGCCCGTCACGCAGCTGCCGGTAGCAGGTCAACAGCTCCATCAGGAGCAGGTGGTAGCTCCACCCCTCCATGATCGGGTGACACTCGGTGATCACCAGGGACCAGTGCGAGTCGGTGCGGACCACCGCGTGCAGGCGCAGCAGGGCGGGGACCGCCAGGTCGAACAGTTCGCGCCGCTCGGCCGCCATCCGGCTGCGGACCACCTCGTCCTGCTCGGCCGGGGAGAGGTGCCGGACGTCCTGGGCGCTGGTCGGCAGGTGGGCGGTGCGGTGGATCAGTTGCAGCGGCTGGGAGTAGCCGACCAGGTCGAATCCGGTCCGCAGCACGTCCTGCCGCTGCACCAGGAGCCGGACGGCGGCCTCGAAGGCGGGCAGGTCGAAGGGCTTGTCGTCGCGCAGCTGGTAGGTGGTGGCGTTGTGGTAGTAGTTCACCGAACCACCTGCCATCATCTCCACGACCATGCCGGCCTGGAGCATGGAGACCGGGAAGGCGTCCACCACGTCCTCGGGGAGCCGGGCCCGGTCCTCCTCGGAGATCAACCCGAACGGCGGTACGCCCGCCACCGCGCCGGTCACGGCGGGACGTTCGGCGGCCAGCGCGGCGAGTCCGGCCACCGTCGGGTTGGCGAAGACGTCGTCGACGGCCAGGTCCAGGCCGAGGTCACGCAGGTCACCGACGAGGGCCACCGCGCTGAGCGAGTCCCCGCCCAGGTCGAAGAAGTCGTCGTCGACCCCCACGTCGGCCAGGTCCAGGGTGCGGCGCAGGACGCCGGCGACCTGTTCCTCGGCCGGGTTCCGGGGGCCCACCAGTTGCGCGGTGGCGGCGGTGGCCGCCCGGTCCGGGTCGGGCAACGCCGCCAGGTCCACCTTGCCGTTGCTGGTCAACGGCAGCTCCGGGAGGGTCACCAGGTGAGCCGGGACCATGTGCTCGGGCAGCGCCGTGGCCAGGAACTCCCGTACGTCGTGGACGTCGGGGGTGGTCGCGTCGGCCGCGACGACGTACCCGACGAGCACCCGGGCACCGGCGGCGGTCTCGCGCAGGGTGACGGCCGCCTCCCGGACGTCGGGGTGCCGCCGCATCGCGGCCACCACCTCGCCGGGCTCGACCCGGTAGCCGCGCACCTTGAGCTGGTCGTCGGCCCGGCCGAGGAACTCGATCCCCCCATCGGGCAGGACGCGCGCCCGGTCCCCGGTGCGGTACAGCCGCGACCCGGCCGGGCCGTACGGGTCGGGTACGAACCGGTCGGCGGTGACCGCCGGCAGTCCGTGGTAGCCGTGGGCCAGCTGCACCCCGCCCAGGTGAAGGTCGCCTGCGACACCGATCGGCTGCGGGCGCAGCTCGGCGTCGAGACAGTACGCGGTGGTGCCCGGGGTGGCGTGTCCGATCGGCAGCAGGGCGGCGTCGGAGGCCGGCGGGCGGACGGTGTGGATCACGTTGGCGACGGTGTTCTCCGTCGGCCCGTACTCGTTGACAAGTGTGGTGTTCTCCCCGGCCAGCTCCCACCAGCGCCGGGCGAGCCGGGTGGGGAAGCCCTCACCGCCGACCACCAGGTGGTGGGCGAGCCGACCGGCCCGGTCGGCGGGAAGCTGGTGGACCAGCAGGTCGAGGTGGCCGGGGGTGAGCTTGAGGAAGCTGAACGGCTTGTCGTCGGCGGCCCGCAGCAGGGCCTCGGCCAGTCGGTGGCCGTCCAACCCGGCCGGGAGCAGGTGCACCGGTTGTCCCGCCGTCAGCGGCAGGTACAGCGTCGTGACGACCAGGTCGAAGGCGGTGGAGGAGAAGAGCGCCGCACCGTTGCCGTCGGCGCTCAGGTACCGCCCGGCCGCCCACCCCAGGTAGTTGGCGACCCCGGCGTGCCCGACCCGCACCCCCTTCGGTCGGCCGGTGCTGCCGGAGGTGTAGACCAGGTAGGCCACCGCCTGCGGGTCGACGGGGTCGGGCAGGTCGTCGGGGCTCTGGGCGTCGACCTCGGCGTGGTCGACGTCGACGCAGAACACGTCCCCGGCGTCGATCCGGTCCCGACAGGCCGCCTCGGTGACCACCAGGACCGCCCCGGCGTCGTCGAGGATGTGCGCCATCCGCTCGGCCGGGTCGTCCGGGTCGACGGGCACGTACGCCGCCCCCGCCCGCCACACCCCGAGCAGGGTGGGTACCAGGTCGGGGCCACGGTTGAGGCAGACGCCGACGACGGATCCGGGGGTGACACCCCGGGCGTGCAGCATCCGGGCGGTCTGGTTGGCGCGGGCGTGCAGCTGGGCGTACGTCATCAGGTGCCCGTCGGCGTGGACGGCGACGGCGTCGGGGGTGCGGGCGGCGTACGCGGCGACGGCCGCCTCCACCGACCGGGGCGGTGCCGGGGAGGCGTCGGGTCGGTCCGCCCCCGAGGCGAGGACCCGGGCCCGTTCGTCGGCGTCGAGGACGTCGACTGCCGACAGCGGGGCGTACGGGTTCCGGGCCACCGCGTCGAGCAGGGCCCGGTACTGGGCGGCGAACCGGTGCACGGTCTCCGCGTCGAACAGCGCCGTCGGGTACTCCACGACCCCGCGCAGCGTTCCGTCGGGCCGCTCCGTCAACTCCAGCCGCAGGTCGTGTTTGGCCACCGCGCCGGCCTGGTCGACAGCAGTCACCTCCAGACCGGGCATGGTGAAGGTGGACGGGGACGACTCGGCCATGTCGTACATCACCTGGAACAGCGGGGTCCGCGACTGGTCCCGGCCCCGTTCCACGTCGTCGACGAGGAACTGGACCGGCGCCTCCTGGTGGGTGAAGGCGTCCAGGACCGTGCTCCGGTTGCGGCCCAGCAGGTCGGCGAAGGTCGGGTCGCCGTCCCAGCGGGCCCGCAGGACGACGGTGTTGAGCAGGAACCCGATGAGGTGCTCCACCTCGGGGCGGCTCCGTCCGGCGACGGCGCTGCCCACCGCCACGTCCCGTTGTCCGCTCCACCGGGCCAGCAGCTCCTGGTAGGCGGTGACGCCGACGGTGAACAGGGTGGTGTCGTGGGCGCGGGCCAGGTCCCGCAACCGGCCGGTCAGCTCCGCCGGGACGGTGAACACCACCCGGTCCCCGGCCCAGCTGCGTCGCGCCGGACGGGGCCGGTCGGTGGGCAGTTCCAGGGGGGCGAGCCCGGTCAGGGTGTCACGCCAGTAGCCGAGTTGGGCGTCCAGCGTCGCCCCGGTGAGCCGGTCCCGCTGCCAGGCGGCGACGTCGGCGTACTGCACCGGCAGCGGCGGGAGGGTCGGGGCCGCCGCCGGGTCGACGACCTGGAGGTAGAGGGTGAACAGGTCGTTGATGAACACCCGCATCGACCAGCCGTCGAAGGCGATGTGGTGGAACACCACGGCGAGCAGGTGGTCGTCGTCGGCGAGTCGGACCACCCGGATCCGCACCGGGTGTTCCCGGCCCACGTCGAAGGGGACCTCGGCGTCGGCGGCGGCCAGGCGCAGGGCCTGTGGTTCCCGTTCGTCGGTCGGCAGGTGGGTCAGGTCGGTGCAGCGCAGCACCGACGTCGCCGGGGCCGGGTCGACGACCTGCACCGGTTCGGCGTCGGCGAGCTGGTAGCGGGTCCGCAGCACCTCGTGCCGTTCCAGCAGCCGGTGCCAGGCCTCGCCGAGGCCGGACAGGTCGAGTCGACCGGCGACGCGCAGGGTGATCGGGACCGCGTACTCGGGGCTCTGCGGGTCCAGGACGGTCAGGAACCACAACCGCTGCTGACCGTAGGAGACCGGCAGTCGCCCTCCCCGGTCGACCCGGGGGATGCCGTCGCGGCGGCGGGTACGGGTACCGGCGAGCCGTTGCCGGATCAGCGCCTCGCGTCGGGCGGCGGCGTCGATGACCTGGTCGGTGCTGTCCGTGCTCATGCTCGCTGGTCCCGTCTCGCTCACAGGTTCTGCTGGGGGTGCGGGCCCGCGTCGCGCAGCAGCGCGCCGAGCCAGTCGGGGTCGACGTCGGTGACCACGCCCTCGGCGACGAGGAAGTCACCGAGGGTCCGGGTGTCCCAGGTCGGGCCGGGTCGGCCGTAGGCCGCCGGTCCCCGGGCGACGACCTGACGGGCGTCCCGTTCCTCGTCACCGGTCGGCCTCGGGCGTTCCCCGCCGACGTAGTCGGGGTCGAACGAGGCGAACCCGTCGGCGTTGAAGTTGCGGATCACCGCGCGGACCCGGGCGACGTCGGTGACCACGTGCTGGGAGATCGAGGCGATGTTCGAGCCCTGGACGCTGAGCAGCACGATCTGGGCCCGCTGCCAGGTGACGGCGGGGGTGTCCGCCCCACCGGCCAGCCGCCACAGCTGCGTGACGTCGGCCGGGTCCGCGCGGTGATCCGCAACTTCAACGCCGACGGGTTCGCCTCGTTCGACCCCGACTACGTCGGCGGGGAACGCCC
>NZ_JBEPEQ010000068.1:0-33492 GCF_040300925.1 Micromonospora sp. NPDC000207 | reverse complement strand
CGTTGCGCGAGCCGTCCACCCGGGCCACCCCGGCGATCACCGCCGCCGCACCGAGTACGACCACCACCACCCCGGCGGCGATCATCGGCACCAGCCGGTTCGGTCGGGGCTGCGCCGGTGCCCGGTGGACCGGTACCGGAAGCAGCCGCGACGGTGCCTCCGGGGCGGGGGAGCGGCGTACCCGGTGCACCCCGGGAGCCTCCGGCCCGCCCCGGCCCTGGTGGACTGTGCTCGCCGGTGCCGGGAAGGTGTCCGCCGGGGGCCATCCGTGGTCGTCGTCGGTCGGGCTCCGGGGGGCCGGTACGGTCCCCGTCGACCCCGTCGGCGGGTACGGCTGGGACCAGGCGGGCGGATCGTACGACGGCGGTGGCGAGGTGGACGGGTCGTACGCCACCGGCTCGGTGGCCCCGGGCGGCTCGTACGGTGTCGGCTCCGGCAGGTCCGGCGGAACGTACGAGGTCGACTCGGACCAGGCCGGTCGGGTGTACGCCTCCGGTGGCCCCTCCTCCGGCAGGGCGGTACGGGCCGACGGCACCCCGAACGGCCCCTCCGTCATCCCGGGTGGCCCGTCCTCCGGCGGTGCGGGAGGCTCGGTCGGCGGTGCGGGTGGCTCCTCGTCGGGTTCGTCGGCGCAGACGTGGGCCGGGTTGCCCGACGCCCGGCCCAGGGCTGCCACCTGGGCGGCCAGGGGGTCGTCGAAGGCCAGGTGGCGTCGACACAGCTCGTCGGCGTAGGTCAGGTTCCGGTGGGCGTCGGCGTACTGGCCACAGTCGCGTTGCATCGCCCCGAGGCGGGCCAGCATCTTGATCCCGCCGGGGTGGCCGTCGCCGTACACCTCCCGGTGCAGCTCCCAGGCGTCGAGCAGGCGGTCCCGGGCGACTGCGCACTGGCCCCGGGCGTACTCCACGGTGGCCAGATCGGCGTGGGCGGCCAGCACCCGCAGCGACTCGGGGCCGTCGGTGGCTGTCAACTCGATGATGACGTCCGAGTAGAGCCGGGCGGCCCGGGCGTCGCTGCCCACCCGGTGCAGCACCGCCGCCAGGGTGGCCGCCGCCGAGACTGTCTGCGGGTCGGACCGGCCGTACAGGCGGGTGGTGGCCGCGTACGTGTAGGCGGCCCATCCCCTGGCGGTCTGCGGTTCGCCGAGCGCGACCAGGATCCGCGCCAACAGCCCGGCGGCGTCGGCGAGGTCGGGCGAGGCGTTCGCCGGATGGGGGTCGGCGTCGGCGAGCGCGTCGGTGAGCACCCGCCGGGCACCGTGCAGGTCGCCGTCGGACACCAACTGGTGTGCGTGGACGGTCAGTTCATCGAGGCCCGAGGACACGCCCCATCGTGCTCATTCGGCGACGGTATGTACAACCCCCGGAGTGACGGATTGTCAGGAGGCGTTCAGATGGTCGACCAACGTCTCGCTGATTCGGCGCAGTTGGTCGACCTGGGCCGGGCTCAACGCGTCGAACAGGTGTCGGCGTACCCCCTCGACGTGGCCTGGGGCGGCGGCGGCCAGGGTGGCGAATCCGGCCTCGGTGAGGACGGCGATCTGCCCCCGCCGGTCGGTGGGGCAGTCCTCGCGGCGGATCCAGCCGGCCGCCTCAAGCCGGGCCGCCGCGTGGGACAGGCGGCTCCGCGAGGAGGAGGTCAGGGTGGCCAGTTCGCTCATCCGTACCCGCCGGTCGGGGGCCTCGGAGAGTCGGACCAGGATCTCGTAGTACGCGTGGGGCATGTCGGCGTCGCGCTGCAACTCCCGGTCGAGGGTGTCCATCAACACCCGGGAAGCGGTCAGGTACGCCCGCCAGGTGCGCTGTTCGTCCGGGTCCAGCCATCGGGTCATGACGTAGAGCATAACCCCAGTAGTTGAACGCTCAACTAAATCGGGGTATGGTCGACGACATGGGAATCCACCGCCTCAACCACGCAGTGCTCTACGTCGCAGACCTCGACCGCAGCGTCGCCTTCTACCGGGACGTCCTCGGCTTCCAGCCGGTGCCGATGACCCCCGACGGGTTCCGGGGGGCCACCTTCCTCCAGGCCCCCGACTCGACGAACGACCACGACCTCGGCCTGTTCGAACTGGGTGCGGGCGCCGGGCCGTCCGCCGCCGGACGCAGCACCGTCGGCCTCTACCACCTGGCCTGGGAGGTGGACACCCTCGACGAACTCGCCGCCACCGCCGAACGCCTCGCCGCCGCCGACGCCCTGGTCGGGGCCTCCGACCACGGGACCACCAAGAGCCTCTACGGGCGCGACCCCGACGGGCTGGAGTTCGAGGTGGTCTGGCTGGTCCCCGCCGCCCTCCTCGACGACACCGCCCTCGCCGCCCGCAAGCGCATCGGCCGCCTCGACCTGGAAAAAGAACGCCAGCGGTACGGCGGACAGACCCGCGGCGGCGTCGGCATCTCCGTGCCGGCCTGACCCGATCCCGCAGAGCCCCCGCCTGGCTGGATCCCACCGGCCCGCCCGGCGGCTCACCGGCCCACCCCGCCTGGCTGGACCCCACCGGCCCGCCTGGCGGCTCACCGGCCCACCCCGCCTGGCGGCCCGCCCGGCGGGGCGGCGTACCGGTGGGGTAGAACGTCAGGATGTCCACCGACGCCGTACTCCGCGAGCTGCTCAGCCGACAACTCGACGCCTGGCTGCCCGCGGCCCTGCACCGCTCGCGCCGCGCCACCCTCGTCGTGGCCGGCGTCGACGCGGACACCCCCGAGGCGGCGGTCCGAGCCGTGGCCGCCGCCGGCGGCCTACGCGGTCGTCGGCTGACCGTCCTCGTCCTGGCCGACCAGGCCGGCGACCTGCCCACCCGCCTCGGCGTTGCCGAGGCGACGCTCCCCGCCGAGGCGACGGTGCACCTGGTGCCCGGCGACCACACCCGCCTGCCGGTGGCGCTCAAAGCCGCCGGAGCCGCCGGGGCACCCGTCCTGGCCGTCCTCGACGCCCACCGGGCCGCCCCCGCCGCCGACGCCCTGGCATCGGTCGCCGCCGGACGCCCCGGCGAACTCCTCCTGACCGCCCGCACCCCGGTCCGCGACACACTGACCGCACGGTTCCCGCTGGTCGCCGAGGTCGAGTGGGTACCGTCCGACGCCACCGAACCCCGGATCGTCGCCTTCGCCACCGGCTCCGACCGGGGGCTGGACGCCTTCAAGGCAGCCCTGTGGACGGTGGCCCGCACCACCGGAGCCCTGCTGCGCGACCCCGCCGACCCCCACGCCGACCCGGTGACCACCACCGTCGACCCGGACCCCGCCCCGCTCGCCGAGGCGCTGACCATCGAGCTGACCCGCTCCGGCCCCCGTACCGTCACCGAACTGCGCCGACACGCCCTCACCGCCACCGTCTACCGCTCCGCCGACGTCCTGCCCGCCCTGACCGGCCTGCTCGACGCCGGTACCGTCCGACGCGACCCACCGGACGGCCGACTCGGCGGCGACGTCCTCATCACCCCCACCCCCACCGTCTGACCCCACCCCTTTCCCTCTTCCACCGGTCCGGCCGCCGTCCTCCCACGCGCTGTTTCCGCGTGCGTCGCTCTCGAACTGGATCCAAGATCCAGGGGTGGTTTCCGGTGGCTGACGAGGAGATGAGGATGGACAGGACGGTCGCGGCGCGGATCGCCGAGAAGCACCTGACGCGGTGGCGACGTCTGGGCTACGACCGGTGGTACGCGATGCTCGACGAGAAGGAGACCCTCCGCGTCGCCGACGAGGCTGGTACGGCGTACACGGTGGTCGTTTATGCCCTCGACGACGGTGAGGGTCGGATCCGCCTCTGCGTGGCGGTGGACGACGGTGGTTGGTCGGCGTTCCGCCCGTCGGTGCGGGCCGAGACGATGCGGCCGGACGGCACGCTCGTCGACTGACGGATCGTCGCGTGGTCGGGTCGAATGCGGGGCAGCGGGCGGCGTGACCGGCCGTTAGGGTTCCAGAAATGGCGGACAATCGTATCGATCCCACACTCGCTCCGATATCGGCGAGCACGGGCGACGAACGTTCCGTGCTTGAATCCTTTCTCGACCTGCAACGTGCCGTGGTCCTGAACAAGCTTCGGGGGCTTTCCGACGCCGACGCGAGCCGCCGGTTGGTGCCGTCGGAGACCACGCTCACCGGCCTGGTCAAACATCTCACCCTCGTCGAGGAGAGCTGGTTCTCGTCACTGCTCGCCCGGGAGCCCGGCGCCGTCCAGCTCACCTCAGAGGAGGACGCTACGGCCAGCTTCGCCCTCACCGAAGGGGACACCGTCGAGCGGATCGCGGCGGCCTACGAGGCCCGGTGCGCCCGGTCCCGCGAGGTCGCCGCCCGGTTCGACCTCGGTTACGTCGTGCCGCAACCGCAGGTCGGTGAGGTGTCGCTCCGCTGGATCCTGGTGCACATGATCGGGGAGACGGCTCGACACGCCGGTCACGCCGACGTCCTCCGAGAACTGACCGACGGATCCACCGGCATCGTCTGACCCGATCCCTGTCCCGATTCCGATTCGGCCCGTGGCGGGGGGCTCTGCGGCGGTTCGTCGACAGCACGGATGGAATTTGGCACCATCGGCGGATGCTCGCCGGGGAGACACCGTTGGTGGTCGCCGTGTGCGGGATGGTGACCGCATGACCGCCACGAACACAGCCCTGCGCGTCGTCCGCACCGGAATGCGGATGAGCCAGGACGATTTCGCCCGAGCACTCCAGGCCGCAGGTCACCGCGTGGGGGAGCCCAACGACGCCAACAAGAGACTCGTCCAGCGATGGGAGTCCGGCGCGATCGCCGCACCGCGACCCGTCTACGCCCGCGCCCTGGAGGCCGTCACCGGCCTACCCGTCTCGCTCCTCGGGTTCGCCGCAGTGCCCGGCGGGCAGGTCACCGACGACCAGCACGGTGGACACGACCTGACCTCTCCGATGTCCAGCCTGGCCACCCCGACGCCGACGGCAAGGCCCACCACGGTCCACCGGTGGTACGAGGGCGTCTGGCTGAGCCGCTACCAGTACTACTCCAGCGGCAGGGGAGACTCCTTCGCCGGGCAGCACTTCGTGGTCGTGATTCAACACGGCGACCGACTGACCGCGCGCAGCCTCCCCGGCTCGGCGGCTTCGTCCCTGTCACTGGACCTCACCGTGGACGGTGCCGTCGTCACCGGCACGTGGGTGGAGCAGACCGACCCGACCGGCTACTACCGGGGTGCCCGCTACCACGGGGCGATCCAATTCCTGGCCGAGCCCACGGGCCGACGGATGGCCGGAAAGTGGATCGGCTTCGGCAAGGACATGGACGTCAACACCGGCCCGTGGGAGCTGGTCTTCCGCGACGCCTCGACCTCGAAGGCAACCCTCGACCGCTACAACACGACCACGGAGTGACGCTGCTGCTCCCACCCCGCCTTCGATGTGAGTTGGCGGTGGACACCTCGCCATATGCTTCCCCGTATGGCGCTAACCGACCTCACCAGACAGGCCGTTCTCGAAGCAATCGCAGAGTTCGACCGGCTGGGTCGCGATCGTTTCCTTCAGACCTACAAGTTCGGCCGTGCCCTGTCCTACTTCATCGATTATGACGGCCGTCTGTACGATTCGAAAGCTATCGCTGGGTACGCCCATGGCCTGATACCTGGCCAACGCCGATGGAGCACCGACGACTTTACCGGTGGCGAGAAGTCCGTCGCCCGACACCTGCGCGATCGACTCGGCTTCATCATGCAGGTCCGCAAGAACCCGGACTGGAACAGGGATGAGCTGATCCTTGCTTGTGACCTGGTCTATACCAACAGCTGGCGTGAACTGCGAGCCGAATATGCTGAGGTCATTGAGCTCTCAGCCCTTCTGCGGCGGCACTGGGCGCATCCGTCGGCCGAGCGAATGGAGACTTTCCGTAACCCCAACAGCGTTGGTCGTAAGACGACCGATATCGCCACCGCCCACCCCGACTACCGAGGTGCTCCCACCCGTGGTGGCAGGCTGGACCGAGAAGTTCTAGCTGAGTTCCTTGCTGACCCCGAAGAGATGCACCGTCAAGCCGGAGCCCTCAGGGCGGCGATCCATGCGGGTCCCATAGATCAGACGTGGGTCCTGGATTCGTCAGACCCCGACCTCGACGGTGCAAGTGCACAGGAGGGCGGCCTGTTGGAGCGGTTACATCTACGACGCGAGCGGGACCGAGGCATCCGCAACAAGGCCGTCAAGGCCTACAAGCGTAAACACGGCCACGTTGCCTGCGAAGCCTGCGGCTTCGACTTCGCTGTCGCGTACGGACCCCGCGGCGAAGACTACATCGAGTGTCACCACAAGGTGCCCCTGTCGGAGTCCGGTGCGACCACCACCAGAGTCAGCGACCTCGTCCTCCTCTGCTCGAACTGCCACCGGATGATCCACCGGTCCCGCCCATGGCTCACCTTTGATGAATTGGTCGATCTTCTGGCTATCAGGCGAACGTCTCCAACTCCCACCTTCTGATCTCCAGGCAACCGATACGGCTTGCCCACCTGGTTCAATGGTTATCGGTGGGTTGTGGCATGCGTCTGCAGCAGTCAGTCAGTGAACGCCCGTCGTTGCTCGACCTCGTCGTCACTCAGCTGGTCACCCATACATCGCCGACGAGGGTGCGAGAGGCCACCTCCGCACCCACCGGTTAGCCCCTTCCGGGCTTACACCCCCACGCAATCTGCCGAGACGACCCCGCGCTTGTAAATTCTGGGCACGCCGTCCGGGCGTGTCAGTGCAGGCTCTGACGTCGAGCGCTGATTCGTCGTCCTGAGTTCGCTGGCCCTCTACGTGTAGCCCTGTTGCTGTCGCCAGCAACAGGGCTGGCCTGTCCATGGCTCGGGTAGCCATTCAGCTCCGAGGTGGGCCTACTGACCCTGATCAAGCGGGGCCAGTCGCAGTTGCCCGGGGTGGTCGTCACGTCCGGGCCGATGGCCCACCACTCTTCCGCGAAGCCGAGTACCAATCGCCGGCAACGATCGGTTACGCGGCCACGTAGCAATATCGAACAAGGCCATAGCGTCCGGTGCCTCGTCAAGTTCGGCGAAGACCCCGAACACCGCCTCGGCGACCACGATGCCGTTCACCATGGTACCCAACGGATGTCTTTCGAGGGCCTCAGGCCATGCAAGGCATGCGGCGGCTCTCCTGGCCTCGTACCAGTCTTCTGGGTTGATCACTGACACGCGATCATCATGTCCGACGTTCGTCGCGGCGGCGCATGCGGCCCGTCGAGGCCGCCTTGATGGGCGTATCGAAAGTTCTCCCACAGTGGCCGGTAGCCGGTTCACCACCCTCGCCGGGCCGTCGTTCGGCCTGGTCCACCACCGGCATGTGACCCGGCACACCTGCGCCGACCGGCCCCCCGCCGCGCCCATCGAACACCACCACCGGTCCCCGCAGTCTGCTTCACCGGTTCGCATGTTGGTGTTCGGATCGACCACGGCCACTGGCTCGTCAGGACGCCTGTGTCCGGAGGGCTGTGGCGGACGCGCCAGGCGTGGAGTGACCCTTCGGAGCAGGAGATCTTGGAAGAGGGTGGCCCCTCTGGGGGCCATGTCGCTCCGAGGTCTTGTGACGCAGACCGTGCGTCGAGGTCTTGAGGGCCGGTCGGTACACGGTGGTCTGATCGTCGGTGATCATGCCGTCGGCGGCAGGGAGGCGGCGACTTGTGCGTGACTCATGATCTTCGACGTGAGGTAAGAAAGAGGCCGGTCGGGGTGTCCCGACCGGCCTCTGACCTGGCGTTTCTTACGTGGGCGATGCTGGTATCGAACCAGCGACCTCTTCGGTGTGAACGAAGCGCTCTCCCACTGAGCTAATCGCCCTCAGCGCGGATGACTTTACCCGATCAGTCGGGTGGACCGCGAATCCGGGGTCAGTTGGTGGCGAGGTAGTGCAGGGCCTTGGCGACGACGTCGATGCCGAGGCTGTACTTGAGCGACAGCCAGGCCACGGTGGCGACGAAGACCAGGCCGACGGAGCCGAGGGCGAATCGCATCGGCAGGGGGCGGGTGGTCGCCCATCTGGTCCAGCCCTGTACGTGCCGTCGGGTGAACCCGAGTAGCCGTTTGGCCCAGTGGAACTCCACCGCCCAGATGCCCATGCCGGCGATGACGAGCAGCCAGCCGGGGCCGGGTAGCGGGATGAGGATGATGCCGATGGTGACGACCAGGGCGCCGGCGATGGCGACGGCGACCTTGAGGGTGACCCGGCCGGTGGGGTTGGCGCGGATCAGGGCGAGGGTGGTGCGTAGCCGCTGGCGGAGCAGGTGCCGCCGGGTGGGGGGTTTCGGGGCGCGGGGCGGCTTGGGGGTTGCGTTCACGTTGCGTGACGTTCCGTTGCGGCTGGGTTCGCCGCGTGATCCGGCCTTGCGGCCGGGTCCACGGGTGTCCGCGCCGGGGCGTCCGCTGCGCCCCGCGTTGGGGCGTGCGCCGCCTCCGGCGTCGTGCTGATCAGTCGGCACGGTGTCCCCCCGTTTTCGACCTGTGCCAGCCGCTACCTGCAACGACGTCGTCGAGGAGGGCCTTTCCACTGAGGATCTGTTTGCGGTCATTTCAACCCCTAGTGTGCCCCGGCCCGTCACTGGAACGGACGACTGGACGTTACCGGAGTAAGTCGTCGTCTGAACCAACCCCGGACACCGTGCGGGACCAACTGTTGGGCAGAACCGGATATCGTACAAGAATTTTCACATTCTACCTGCGTTTCCGACCCCCTTCCCACCACTGGGTGAAGTCAGCGTATGGCGGAGCGTAGCCAGGAGTAGCACCTGAGTATGGGAAAAGCGGGACACGGACGTTCCGCAGCGGTGCCGGGGGGAGAACGTTCATGAGTGTCATCCGACCGACGACCGTAGAGGTCGAGACGTCACTAAGGCTCGTCGCACCTGACGCCACCGCCTTGCCGGTGCGCGCCAGTCTGCGGTACGACCCTGCTGACCCGTATGCGGTCCACGTCCTGTTCCATGCCGAATCGGCAGGTGGCGAGGCGGTGAGCTGGTCGTTCGCCCGCGAACTGCTGGTCACCGGGCTGGACGACCCGGCGGGGATCGGGGACGTCCGGGTGTGGCCCTGGGCCACTCCGCGCGGCGACTTCGTCGCGCTGGCGCTGTCGTCCCCGGACGGCAACGCCCTGTTCGAGGTGCCGCGCAGTGTCCTGGTCCGGTTTCTGCGTCGCACGTACGTCGTGGTTCCGCGCGGTCGGGAGGCCGAGCACCTCGACGTGGACACGGCGGTCAACCGGCTGCTCGCCGGTCGCTGACCGACCTGCCCGGTGCCGCGCGGATCTGCCGAGTCCGCGCGGCACCGGCACACCCTCGTCCGGTACGCGCCCTCGGACCGGAGTTCCTCGGCCACCCGGTGGCAGACGTCGGCCTTCCGGGAGGAGATGATCACTTCGGCCCCGGCCCGGACGAAGCCCCCGGCGATCATCAGCCCGATGCCCCGGGTACCCCCGGTGACCAGGACCGTCTTGCCGTCGACGGCGAACAGCTCCGTCATGCTCGATCCTCCCTCCCACGCCGCCGCGCACCGGGCCGGCTGCCGACGTCGGTCGAGCTGGGCGTACTCCTCGGTAAGCTAACCGGCCCGTAGCACGGCGACAACCCGACGCGACTGGTGGGGGGCGTGCCGGGATGCGGGCGGTCGACCCGCCGGTTACGGTCCTAGGTGATGGTCTCCTTCGGTCAGCCGCCCTCGGCCGTGGACATCCCCCCGGGCCAGCCGGGGCTGTCCCCGGGGGGCACCTCCGCGCCCGCCGCCGCCGTTCCGGTCGACACCCCGGCCCTTCGGGACCTCGCCCCGGATCCGGACTGGCGTCGTCCCGCGCTGGCCGGTGCGGAGCTGTTGATCCTGGTCACCGACGGTCGCGGCGTCGCCGAGGTGGACTTCCGCCAGGTGTCCTGCCGTCCGGGAACGCTGCTGTGGGTGCACACCGGCCAGGTGCTGCGCTGCGTCGGCCACCCCTTCGACGGCCTGGTCCTGCGGTGGTACGCCGAGACCGCGGACCGGTACGTCGCCGCCCCCCGTCAGTGGCACCTGCGGGGCGACGACGGTGAGGCGGTACGGGAGGCGTTCCACCGGGTGACAGCGGACCGGCAGCGGTTCCCGGGTCCCGAGGCCGACGACCTGCTCCGGTACCAGCTCGCCGCGTTGGTGGCCCGGTTGGCGCTGTCGTCGACCGACGAGCCGCCCCTCCCGGGTGGCGAGCGGGGGACCTTCCACCGGCTGCGGCAGGAGGTGGAGCGGGACTACCGGCAGACCCGGCGGGTGGAGGACTACGCCGCCCGGATCGGCTGCTCGGTGCGGACCCTGACCCGGGCCTGCCTGGCGGTGACCGGGCGCAGCGCGAAGCAGGTGATCGACGAGCGGGTGGCCCTGGAGGCCAGCCGGTTGCTGGCGGCCACGGACGAGCCGATCGCCCAGATCGGCCGCCGTCTCGGGTTCCCCGAGCCCACCAACTTCGGCCGGTTCTTCACCCGGGAGGTGGGGCGCAGCCCGGGGGCCTTCCGTGCCGACCGGGAGCAGGGGCCGACGGGCGGGGACCAGCGGGCAGCCGTCCGTGAGCCGGGGGTCGTCTCCCGGGACCAGCGGGCATCCGTCCGGGAGCCGGGGGGCGTCCCTCCGGACCAGCCGCCGGCTCCGTCGGAGGTGCGGACCCCGCCCGGCCAGCGCCGGTCGGCGGTTCCCGAGCAGCGTACGGTGGCCGGCGAGCAGTCCTCGTCCGACGTCGCGCAGCCCGGGACGGCCAACGGGCGACATGCCACGTCGACCGAGGTTCCGAACCGGCTCGTCCGGCCACGTCCGCCCGCCGGTCGGACCGACGAGCCCGACCGGGCATGATGGCAGGGTGCACATCTCCGCGCGCGGTGACTACGCGGTACGGGCGGCGCTCAGCCTCGCCGCCGCGTACCCGGGTCTGCTCTCGGCCCAGGTGATCGCCACCGAACAGGATCTTCCCCGTAAGTTCCTCGAGGCCGTCCTGGCCGACCTGCGCCGGGCCGGGATCGTCCGAGCCCAGCGCGGTGTCGAGGGCGGATACTCGCTGACCAGACCGCCGAACGAGGTGAACGTCGGGTCGATCCTGCGGGCCGTCGACGGCCCGTTGGCCGGGGTCCGGGGTCAACGTCCCGAGGAGACCCGGTACGAAGGCCCGGCGGAGAACCTGCCCCGGCTGTGGGTTGCCGTCCGGGCGTCGGTGCGGCGGGTGGTCGACGAGGTGAGCCTGGCCGAGTTGGTCAGCGGCCGACTCCCCGCCCACGTCCGGAAGCTGACCGCCCTCCCGGACGCCTGGCAGCCGCGCTGAGCCCGACGTCGTAGCCACTGCGCTGCACTGGGGCAAGGGGCTGCGGGTACGGCGGCCACCGGGGATGGCGGTGCGGCCGGGGGAGGCCGCCGGGTGTGGTCAGGGGGTCGGACGGGCGGCCAGGGCAAGTGGTTCGGCGACCACGAGGATGCTGTCGCCGGCCGGGAGTCGGTGGACCACCCGGCACAGCATGTGGGCGGGGACGCCGGTGAGCAGGGGCAGCCCGAACGGGCCGGGGAGCGCGTCGGTGACCCCGGCGGCCAGCGTCGCTGCGGTGTTCTGCTGATCCGGTGCCAGGAGGTGGATCACGACGTGTTCGGCCCGGCCGAGTACCGGTGCGCCGGGGGCGCCGACCCCGACGGTGAACGACACCAGCGGCGGATCCAGCGACACCGGGGTGAGCGACGTGGTGGTGAGCCCGGCAGTGATCACCTCCCCGCGCTCGTGTCGGGTCGGGCGGGCCACCGTGGTGACCACGCTGGTCGGTGCGGTGTGCTGCCGCAGCAGTCTGTCGAACAGTTCCCCGTCGACAGGGACCAGTTCGCCGGCCCCCGGATGGCGCAGGGTGGACCGGAGGACGGCGGGGTGTCGGCGGCGGACCTGTCGACCTGTCGGATCGGTACGGGGGGCGAGGGGTTCCACGGTCTGCGCAACGGTGAGGGTGCCGGCTCGGATACGCCGACGGTGGCGACGGAAGAGGGACATGGCGTGTCTCCCTGGGCGGTCGACGAGGGGAGGTGACGGAATCCCAGGTGCGGGCCGGGCCGGTCGGCGGAGGGGGTGCCGGCCGGATCGGGTGACGGTGCGCGGGAGCGGGACGACCGGGGTCGTGACCCGGCGCGCATGGGCTCATGGTGCAGCAGCGGCGTCGAGGGGGTCAACGGCCATTCGCCATCTGAGATCAGTGCGTTTCCGGTGGTCGTCACCGGTTTTCCAGCACCGGGAACGAAAGCGTTAATCCTCTCTGGAAGATGGGGCATTCTGGGCCACGTTTCTGGCATCGACGATTCGGGAACAGTCGATGTCGACAGGGCACGGACGGTGCCGGCAGGACCGGAACGGTGTCACGGCAGGAAAGGCACGAAGGGAGCGCCACGATGGGCCTCATGTTCCGCAAGCGCAAGAAGTACGGGCCGCTGGTCCTGAACTTCACCGAGAACGGCTTCTCCTCCTGGAGCATCAGGATCGGCCGGTGGTCCTGGAACTCGCGGGCCAAGGCGCACCGGGTGGACCTGCCCGGCCCGCTCTCCTGGAAGCAGGACAAGTCCCGCTCCTGACCTTCGAGGCGGCCCGGGGTGTCGAGATGTCGTCGACACCCCGGGCCGTTTCGCCGTCCGTCCGTCCGGGCGGGCCTGCCTCCTCGGGCTGAGCCGCCGGTGGCCTCGGACCGGCGGGCCGGCGGACTCGGATCAGCAGGCCGACCGCCTCGGATCAGCGGGCGGGGAAGCGCAGGATCCGGTCGTCGCCGTCGCGGACGTCTCCCCGGCCGTCGGTGTTGGAAGTGGTCACCCAGAGGGCACCGTCCGGGGCCACCTCGACGGTACGCAGTCGTCCGTGGTCGGTGAGCTGGGCCGAGGGCTCGCCGAGCTGTTCACCGTCGAGCGGGACCACCCAGAGTCGTTCACCGCGCAGGGCGGCGACGTAGGCGGTGTTGCCGGTGATCGCCATGCCGGAGGGGGACGCCTCGCGTACCTGCCAGGTGAGCAGGGGATTGATGTACCGGCCCCCGTCGGTGTCCCCTTCGCCCTCCACCTCGGGCCAGCCGTAGTTGCCCCCGGGACGGATCAGGTTGATCTCGTCGACGTCGTTCTGGCCGAACTCGGTGGCGAAGAGCCGACCCTCGGCGTCCCAGGCCAGGCCCTGGACGTTGCGGTGGCCCAGGCTGTAGACCGGGGAACCGGCGGTGGGGTTGCCGGGGGCGGGCTCGCCCTCCGGGGTGAGCCGCAGGATCTTGCCGGCCGGGTCCGCCGGGTCCTGGGAACGGGCGGTGTCCCCGGCGTCGCCGGTGCCCGCGTACAGCATCCCGTCGGGGCCGAACGCGATCCGGCCGCCGTTGTGGTAGGTCGCCTTGGCGATGCCGGAGAAGACCACCTCGGGGTCGCCCCCGTCGAGCCGGAACCGCACGATCCGGTTGTCGTCGGCGGCGGTGAAGTAGGCGTAGACCAGGTTGTCCGAGGCGTGGTCCGGTGAGACGGCGAGGCCGAGCAGGCCCCCCTCACCGGCGGCGGAGACGCCGGGGACCTCGGTGACCTGTTGCGGCGTACCGCCACCGGCGGGGACACGCAGGACCCGACCGGAGCCGCGTTCGGCGACCAACGCGTCGCCGTCGGGCAGGAACGTGAGCCCCCACGGTACGTCGACACCCCGTGCCATCTCCTGCCCGGCCGACAGGTCGGGTGTCCCCGACGGGGAGCTGCCGGGCGTACCGGTGGGGGTTGCCGTGGGTTCCGTCGCCGGAGGGGGACCGGTCCCGTCGCCGTCGCCGTTGCCGCACGCGGTAGTGCCGACCACCAGGAGGACGGCCAGTGCCGAACCCCACCACACTCTGTGTCGCATTCGTCTCCCTCGACCATCGGTCAGTCCGTCGTGGTAGCCCTACCCACCCAGTCGACCAGGTTGCACCGAAAACCTGGGAAAAGAGGTCGGGGGAGCCGGGGCCGGGGCGGTCGGGGGTGGTGGTCGTCACCCTCGGCCTGGGGCTGGTGTGACAGTCGTGTTAACAAAGCCACAAATCGGACTCATCTTGCACATCGATAGATGACTCCCTATCCTCGCTGTTGGAAAGCGCTTTCCAGTCGGAGGCGGTGGTGACGGCCCTGGTCACACCGCTGCGACTTTGTGAACGGACCGTTGCCGGTCCACACCACCACCAGCGCTCGACCACGAAGGTGAGGCCCAGGATGAGACGACCAGCGGGACTGAGACTTCCGGCGGCGGTGGCCACTGCCGCAGCGGTGGGAGCCGCCGTGGTGGTGGCGCTGCCGATGCCCCAGGCGTCGGCGGCGACCGGCAGCGCCACCGGCTACGCGACCCAGAACGGCGGGACCACCGGTGGTGCGGGCGGGCAGACGGTACGGGCCACCACGGGAACCCAGATCCACGCGGCCCTGTGCAACCGGGCCAGCAGCAGCACACCGATCATCATCGAGGTGCAGGGCACCATCAACCACGGCAACACCACGAAGGTCTCCGGCAACAGCTGCAACACCGCCGCCGACAAGATCGAGCTGAAGGAGATCAGCAACGTCACGATCGTCGGGGTCGGCAGCGGTGCGCTCTTCGACCAGCTGGGCATCCACATCCGCGACGCCCGCAACATCATCATCCAGAACGTGACGGTCCGGAACGTCAAGAAGTCCGGGTCGCCCACGTCCAACGGTGGTGACGCCATCGGGATGGAGAGCACGGTCCGCAACGTCTGGGTCGACCACGTCACTTTGGAGGCATCCGGCGGCGAGTCGGAGGGGTTCGACGGCCTCTTCGACATGAAGGACAACACCCAGTACGTGACCCTGTCCTACAGCATCCTGCGCAACTCCGGCCGGGGTGGACTGGTCGGGTCCAGCGAGAGTGACACCTCCAACGGCTTCATCACCTACCACCACAACCTGTACGAGAACATCGACTCCCGTACGCCCCTGCTGCGGGGCGGGATCGCCCACATCTTCAACAACCACTACGTGAACCTGCGGGAGTCCGGCATCAACTCCCGGGCCGGGGCGCGAGCCCGGGTGGACAACAACTACTTCAAGAACTCCAAGGACGTCCTGGGCACCTTCTACACCGACCAGGCCGGATACTGGCAGGTCAGCGGCAACATCTTCGACGGGGTCACCTGGTCGGCCCGCAGCGGCGACACGAACCCCGCCGGACCCAACCCGCAGTCCAACACCAGCGTCAGCATTCCGTACTCCTACCGCCTCGACGGGGCGAACTGCGTGCCGAACCTGGTCGCCCAGACCGCCGGCGCGAACAAGGGCAACCGGGTCTCCGACGGCAGCTGCTCACCGACCAACCCCACCCCCGGCCCGACCAACCCCACCCCGGGACCGACCACCCCGCCGCCCACCAACCCGCCGAGCGGCACCAACCTCAGCATCGGCGCCGGGTCCGACGGCTCCAGCAAGGCCAGTGGTACGAGCTACGGCGACGTGCGCGACGGCAACCTGGGCACCGCCTGGGGTCCCACCGGTGCCACCGGTCAGATCTCCATCAAGTGGGGGACCGCGACCCGGATCTCCCGGGTGGTCATCCGGGAGGCCTCCGGCTCGACCGGGGCCATCAGGTCGTGGCGCCTGCTCAACGCCGACACCGGGGCCGTGCTGACCTCCGGCACCGGGGCGGGCACCATCACCTTCGCCGCGACCTCGCTGCGCAAGGTCACCCTCGACATCACCGCCTCGTCCGGTGCGCCGAGGGTCGCCGAATTCGAGACGTACGCCGGATAGCGACACCCCTGCCGGAGTCGGGGTGAACACCCGCCACGCGCTCCGGCTTCCCGACCCCGACCCCGCACCGAGGGCGGTGGCCACCCGGCCGCCGCCCTCGGTGCCGTGGTGCGAAGGGTCCACGCAGCCAGGACAGGTTGCCGGGGGTGACTTCGTGTGGGTGGACGGTCGAGGCGGGCTCGCGGCGGTGAGTCGTACTGGGTGAGTTGTCGGTGCAGGCTCGCGGCGGAGAGCAGTGGGACCCCGCTGGGGGAGTGCCCTCCTGTGTCCTGTGGAGCTGCCCCCACAAACGGGGCACACGGGTGTCGGTGCGGCGGCGTCGGCGCGGCACCCGTCGACGGTCCCACAGGCGGGGCAGCTCGAAAGGGCTCGAGTGCGACCACCCCGTCCGGCTTGCGGCGCGGTCCATCTACCCGGCGTGGCGGCCGGGCCACGTGCGGCCGGGCCACGTGCGGCCAGGCCGGGTGTCGCCGGGCCGAGTGCCGGGGAGGGGTCAGCCGCCGAACCAGGCCCTCGACCGTACGGGCACGAAGAGGAGGGCGACGAGCAGTCCACCCAACAGGATCGACGCGATCTCCGGGCCGGCGTCGTTGAAGGTCCCGCTGACCATGGCGATCCCGCCCACCACGGCCACCGTCCACCGGGCCGCCCGCCACCCCCGCCACAGGCCGTACGCGAGGAGCACGTACGCGCTCACCCCGAGCACGATGACGGCGAGTCTCGCCCACACGCTCCAGTGTGACGCGAAGTAGAGCACGCCCGCGATCTGGACGGCGCCGACGAGGAGCATCAGGACCGCGACGGCGATGACCGGCGCCGGTGCCCGGGTGACCGGCTTCGACGGAGGCGGGGGTGGATCGCCGGACACCAGTCGTCTGACCGCCTGCGCGCTGACGCCGTACGTGCGGCTGATCTGCCTGACGGTCCGGCCCCGCGCGTGGGCGGCCAGGATCTCGTCGTCGCGCTGACTCATGCCTCAGACCGTAGTGTCGCAGGCGCGATGCCACCAAGGGGTGCCGGCGCAGCGGCTCGTCGCAGGACGTGGCCCGCGCCGTGGAACGGGACCTGGTCACCTTCGCCGCCCGGGGACCACCATCGGGTGATGCGGCGGGTACTGTACGTGCCCGCCACCTCGGCCCGGAGGTGGTCTGGTGGAGTCACGGGTCTGGACGATCGTCGACGACGTCACCGCCTACGCCCAGCGGTACGTTCCGAGAAGGAGTCCCTGATGTCGCGTCGCGCCCTAGCCGTCCTGTCCGCGATCGTCCTCGCCGCCGGTCTGGTCACCCTGACCGCCGCCCCGGCGCAGGCCGCCCCCACCCTGCTGACCTGCAGCGGGAACCAGGCCCAGACCTACACTCCCGGCCTGGCCATGCCGCAGCGGCCCACCCTCACCACCGGAGTCACGAGCTTCAGCAACTGCACCGGTACCACCGGCCCCATCAACGGCACCGCGGTACGCAGCTTCGCCAGCAACCAGGGCTGCCTGCAGGGTGCCCTGACCGGACCGTTCACCTTCGTGGTCGGCTGGGACCACGGCGGAGCCAGCACCGTCCGGGCGACCGACCTGGTGGTCACCCGGGTGCTCGGTCAGACGGCGGTGGTCCTCACCGGCACCGTCACCGCGGGCCAGTTCATCGGTGCGACGTACACCGAGGCCGCGGTGCTGTTCAACGTCATGCCGGCGGCCTGCCTGGCCGAGCCGGGTGTCCTGTCGGCGGCCGGTCCCGTCGTACTCGTCCTCGGGTCCGCGATCTGAGCCCACCCGGAAACGACAGCGATCGACGAGCGAACAGGTGGTGAGCAGAGATGCAGCAGATCCCGATCAGTGATCTCGACATCGGTCCCGGGTGGATCCACGAGTGGTGTCTGGTCGCCCCCGACACCCTCGACCTGGCGGCGGTGGCCAACAAGTCCGCCTCGTACAACCAGGAGAAGCACTTCTCCGCGGCGCTCGACGCTCGCCGGGAACACGTCGCCGAGGACCACTGGGTGGCGATGACCTTCCGCATCAACGGCCAGGTCGACCTGGCCGCCCTGGAGGCCGCGCTGCACCGGTTCGTCGCGCGACACGAGGTGCTGCGCTGCGGGTTCGAGCAACTCGCCGGTGACCTGAGGTGCGACGTGATGCCCCCGTCCGACGTGGTGCTGGAGCACACCGAGGTCGGCTACCGGGACAGCACCGAGGCGGTCCGGGATCACCTCGAATCCACCTTCGACCAGACGATCAGCGCGCTGAACTGGCCCCTGTTCCGGATGGGGGTGGTGGTCGAACCGCAGTGGTCGACCGTCTACCTCGCCTTCGACCACATCGTCTGCGACGGGATGTCCCTCGCCGTCGCGGTCGAGGAGATCCAACGGTGGTACGCGGAGGCCGCCGCCGGGGCGGTCACCGAGTTCGAGGTGGCGGGAAGCTACCTCGACTTCGGTGCCGCCCAGCGACGCCGGTACGCGGGCCTGACCGCCGACGGACCGGAACTGGCCTACTGGCGGTCGTTCCTGGCCCGCTCCGGCGACTTCTTCCCGGAGATCCCGCTCGACCTCGGGATCGAGCCGGGGCGGATGTATCCGGCCGAGAACCGGATGGTCCAGCTCCTCGACGACGCCGGAGCGACCGCCTTCGAACAGCTGTGCCGCCGACACGACGGGAAGTTGTTCATGGGGGTGCTGGCCGTGGCCGGCCTGGCGTTGGGCCGGATCTCCGGTGCGGACACCTACCACGGGTTGATGCCGGTCGGCGAACGTCAGGACCCCCGGTACCGGTCGTCGTTCGGGTGGTTCGTCAACACCATGCCGATCAGTTTCCCGATCTCGGCGGACCGGACGTTCCCGGAGACCGTCGCGGCGGTCGGCCACGCGTTCCGGGAGTTGATCGAGAGCGTCGAGGTGCCGTTCGTCAAGGCCTGGGAACTGCTCGCCCCGGAGTACTACCACCTGCGGATGTGGCCGTACCCGGTGAACTTCTTCTCGTTCCTCGACTTCCGTCGCGCCCCGGGCGCCGAGCACTACGACAGGTGGCGACCGAGGACGATCCCGCAGGCGTCGCACACGAACACCGGGAACATGTGGTTCTACCGCAACGCCGACGGGCTCCACCTGCACTGGATCACCGCCGACAACCCGACGTGCGTCCAGGCGACGACCGCCTACCGACGGGCCGTCTCCGAGACCCTCGCCGAACTGCTCGACGGGTAGCGTCGCCGACCCGGGACCGGGTCCCCCTCGGTCCCGGGCCGCCCGGTGACCCGCCCGGCTACCCGTCGATCCGGGTGATGTTGCGGATCTTGTTGGCCGCGTCCAGGGCTGCCACCTTGTACGCCTCCGCCAACGTCGGATAGTTGAAGACGGTGTCGATCAGGTAGTCGACGGTGCCGCCGAGGCCCATCACCGCCTGTCCGATGTGGACGATCTCGGTGGCCTGGGTGCCGAACAGGTGTACGCCGAGCAGCCGCCCGTCGGTGGGGGAGACGAGCAGCTTCAGCATCCCGTACGAGTCGCCGACGATCTGTCCCCGGGCCAGCTCCCGGTAGCGGCCGATCCCCACCTCGAAGGGGGTGGAGCTCTCGGTGAGCTGCTCCTCGGTCTTCCCCACGAAACTGATCTCGGGGATGGTGTAGATGCCGATCGGCTGCAACTCGTGCATGGCCCGGCCCGGTTCGCCGAAGGCGTGCTGGGCGGCGAGCCGTCCCTGCTCCATCGAGGTGGAGGCCAGCGCCGGGAACCCGATCACGTCACCGACGGCGTAGATGTTGTCGACGGCGGTCCGGTAGTGGGCGTCCACGCTGATCCGGCCGCGCCGGTCCGCCTCCAGCCCGGCGGCGGGCAGGTCCAGGTCGTCGGTCTGACCCTGGCGGCCGGCCGAGTACATCACCGTGTCGGCGACGATCTTCTTGCCGCTCTTGAGGGTGCACAGGGCGGCCTTCTCGTGCTTCTCCACGGTCGCGACCTCCTCGCCGAAGCGGAAGGTCACCGACAGGTCCCGCAGGTGGTACTTGAGCGACTCGACGACCTCCTCGTCGCAGAAGTCGAGCATCCGCTCGCGTCGCTCCACCACCGTCACCTTCGTGCCGAGGGCGGCGAACATGGAGGCGTACTCCATCCCGATCACCCCGGCCCCGACCACCACCATGCTGCGCGGGATCGCCTCAAGGTTGATCACGCCGTCGGAGTCGACGATGGTCCGGTCGTCGAAGTCGACGCTGTCCGGGCGGGCCGGGCGGGTGCCGGCGGCGACGACCGCCTTGTCGAACGTGACCCGGGTCGCGCGGCCGCCCTCGGTGTCCACCCAGACCGAGTGGGGGTCGGCGAACCGTCCCGTCCCGGTGAGCATGGTGATCCGGTTGCGGGCGAGCTGGTTGCGGATGACGTCGGTCTGTCGGCTGATCACGTGCTGGGTCCGGGCCGCCAGGTCACCGACGGTGATCTCGTCCTTGACCCGGTAACTGCTGCCGTAGAGGTCGCGCTGGCTGAGGCCGGTCAGGTAGAGGACCGCCTCACGCAGCGTCTTCGAGGGCACGGTGCCGGTGTTGATGCACACCCCACCGAGCATGTCTCGGCGGTCCACGATCGCGACCCGCCTGCCCAGTTTCGCGGCGGCGATCGCGGCCTTCTGACCACTCGGTCCGGAGCCCAGCACCAACAGGTCGAAGTCATACACGGGGGTTAGCCTCGCAAGATCTCGCGGTGGGCGCCAGTTGTGCGGCGAGGAAACCTCGTCTCAACTCTGCTGGTAGGTGACGGCTGTCACCCCGCAGGGCGCGTGCAGGTGGAGGTAGTGGGCGCCCTCGCCGGAGTCGAGGTCGGCTCCGCCGACCAGGGCGACGTAGTCCATGGTCTGCCCGCAGACGAGGCAGTCGGGGTGCTCGGCGTCCTGGATCCAGTCGGGGTGCCCACCGAGGGTGGAGCCCTCCGGATGCCAGGCGCTCGCCTGGTACGCGGAGGTGCGCGCCGGACCGACGCTCGGCAGCAGGGCGGGCGGATCCTCGGTGGACCGGTGCAGGTGCCTCGGTGCCGAGTTCTCCGGGGCCCAGGTCGACCCCCCGTCGGGGGTGACCCGGCTGTAGAGCGTGGTGTAGCAGGCGCACCCGAGGCAGGTGGTGAACAGCAGCCGACCCGACCACCCGGTGTGCGCGAGGACCCCGGCGACCCGGGGGTCGGCCGGGTCCAGGTCGAGCAGCGTCATCAGCGGCGACTCGCACCACGGGCAGGTGGGTGCTGCGGCGTCCGGCGCCGTCGGGGTCATCACCAGCCGGTACGCCACCGGCGCACACAGGTCGCGTCGACGGCCCTCGGAGTCGACGGTCCACCCGGCGGTGACCGCGTACCCGAGGGGACTGAGGTGCAGCCGGTCCAGGCCGGAGGGGGGCTGCTCCTCCCACCGGCGCAGCGCCGCCTCGGCGGCCGGGTCCCTGATGTGGGCGAGGATGAGCAGCAGATGGTTGAGCTGGCCGGGCTGCCGGCCGCCGTCGACCCGCTCGACGGCCTGGGCGACCACGTCGGGACCGGCCCCCCGGTAGAGCGTCGGAGGCCAGAGCACCCCCCGCTCCAGCAGCCGGGGCAGGTGGGGGGCGAGCCGCTGGGGGTCGGCGGCGGCGATGTCCGCCAACTCCTCGACGGCGTCGTAGTCGTCGGACTCCGCCGCCCGGATCAGATCGTCAAGCATGGGCGGGATCGTAGCCCCCGGGGCCGACACCACCTCCGGGGCGGCAGACGGCGAACCTCTGCCGCCCCGGAGGCCGGATCTCAGGCGGTGGACGCCTTCCGTCGCCAGCGTCCACCGCCACCCTTCATGGCCTGCGGGGACGGCGGGGACGGCGGGTGAGGCCGAAACCGATCACCCCGGCCACAGCGGCGAGGATCCCCCCGACCGCACTCCAGATCCACCGCGACCCGAGATCGGGCACCCAGCCGAAGTCGATGTCGAACCAGCCGGAGTCGTCCGACTCGGCCGGCTGCGCCGTCGGTTCGGCGTCGAGCACGGTGCCGGCCCGGGTGTCAGGCACCAGCGGTGCCTTCAGTTCCCCGTCGTCGCGGGTGCCCGCTCCGGTCGCCCCGAGCAGGAGCTCCACCTCGATCGGCTGACCGAGGTCGGCCTCGGGCAGGTCGGTCACCGACAGCCGGAGGTAGTACGTCCCCGGGAGCGGATCCGCCGACCAGGGCTCGGCCCAGGACCGGACCTGGCGCAGCGTGCACCCGAGGGTGACGTCGGTGGTGGCGTCGACCCGGGGGGCCTGCGCCCCGTCGGTGCAGGACTGTCGGCGGCGGAGCCCGTCGAAGACCTCCACCTTCCAGGTCGACGCCCCACTGCGGGCCTTCGGGGACGACACGGTCGCGGTGACCACGTGTCGCTCGCCGGCCGCGGCCGAGAACGACCAGTACAGGTAGTCACCGACGGCGGCGTCCATCCGGACCGGTTGCCCGGCGGCGATGGGGGTGGCGGTCAGGAACGACGTACCGGCGCGGGTCACCGGCGTCGCGCCCGGCGACGGGGTGGGCGCGGCCGACGCCGGGGCCGGCAGGGTCAGCAGGGTCAGCCCGGCCAGTGTCACTGCCGCGCCGGTACGGATGATCGTGCTCTTCATCGGGTCGTGTCCCTCCAGGTGGCGAACCACCAGCGGGTCAGCAGACCGCTGACCAGCCCGGTGACCAGTCCGGCCACGGTCAACAGGATCAGCAGCACCCAGCCCCGCCCGAGGTCCGGGGCGGCGGGGGCGGGGGAGGACGCGACCACGTCGACGGTCAGCTCGACCGGCAGGCCCGGCGTGGTCCGGGTGCCCCGCTGGGGAGCGAAGGCGTTGCTCACCACCAGGCAGACGATGGTGGGCGCGACGGCGGTGGAGGCGTCCGGCTCCGGGGTCACCCCGATCGTCCGGTCCTGCGCGGCCGACCAGCGCAGACCGGCGGAGACCACGTCGGTACGGCCGCTGCCGGCGTCCACCCCACGGACCAGTTCCCGGCCGTCGCCGGTGGTGGCACGCAGCAGGACCGCGTAGTCCGGGTTGACCGGGCGGTCCAGCGCCACGCTGACCGAGGCGCGCAGCTCCTGCCCGGGGCGGACCGGCACCCGGTACCAGCGGTGCTCGGAGAACTCCTCCCGGTCGCTGTAGACCCCGGGGCCCAGCAGCGGTGCCGCGTCGCAGACCGACGTGCCGCCGACCACGGTGGGGGCCGCCGTGTACGTGTCCTCCGCCCGGTCCACCAGTTGCTTGATCCGGGTGGTCAACTCGTCGGCGCTCTGTGCTGCGGTGTAGGTACCGCCGGTGGCCGCGGCGATGCAGAGCAGCTGCCGACGGACCTTCTCGTCGGGGGCCAGGCCGAGGGTGTCGACAACCAGTTTCGTGCCCTGGGCGGCCAGTTCCCGGGCCACCTCGCAGGGGTCCGGGGGCGCGCAGGTGTCCTCACCGTCGGTGATCAGCACGATCCGCCGGACCGTCGTTCCGGTGCCGAGGTCCTTGGCCGCCTCGCGCAGTGCCAACCCGACCGGGGTGAACCCGGTGGGCCGCAGGTCCGCCACGGCGGCCTTGGCCGCCGTCCGGTTCACCGGGGCGACCGGGACGATCTGCTGGGTGTCCCGGCAGCCGCGTGCCTTGTCCTCGCCCCGGTAGGTCGCGCCGAGCACCCGGATGCCGAGCTGGGTGGTCTCGGGCAGCGCGTCGACCACCTCGTTGAAAGCCTGTTGGGCCACCGAGATCCGGCTTCGCCCGTCGATGTCCTTGGCCGCCATCGAGCCGCTGACGTCGAGCACCAACTCGACCTTGGGTGGCTCGGCGGGCTCCGCCGGTGGCTCGTTCGCGAGGGCCGGTACCGGACCGGTCAACACCGCCGCCACCAGCAGCCCGACCAGGACGGCTGTTGATCGTCTCTTGTTGATCACCGGGCGGAGTGTAGGTCGTGTCCACTTCGGAAGATGATCCGGGTGCGCTCCGGACCGACCCCCGGCCGTTGCCCGGGCGGGGATCTGACATCCTCGGCCGGGTGACCACCGGCCCGTCCCGCCACCGCCGTACCCGCCGTGGCCTCCTGCGACTGCTCCTCGCCCTCGGGGTGGTGGGGATCCTGGCCGCCGGTGCCGTGGCGCTGGTGCCCCGACTGCTCTCCCCCGGCCCGCGTCCGCTGTTCCAGATGCCGGTGGCCTGCGGCGAGACCTGGCAACTGGGCACCTATCCCGGACATGACGACTTCGACGTGGACTTCTTCCCCACCGAGGGGGAGTCGTGGGGTCGGCCGGTGCTCGCCTCGGCCGCCGGCACCGTCACGGTGGCGGGGATCAACGGGTCGCTGGGTGGGCGTACCCCGCAGGACCCGGACGGGCCACGGGGCCGGGGCGGCGGCTACTGGGTCAAGATCGATCACGGTGGCCGGTGGGAGACGCAGTACCTGCACCTGCTCGAACCGCCGCTGGTGTCCGAGGGGCAGCGGGTCGAGCAGGGCGAGCAGATCGGGCGGCTGGGCAGCACCGGCAACTCCGGTGCCCCGCACCTGCACTACGAACAGCGTCGGGGCTGGGCGAAGGTGGAGACCTGGTTCGACGGCCGGCCGTCGGGCATCACCCACGACGACGCCGAGTACACCGTCCGGATCACCAGCCGCAACTGCCCCGACTGACTGCGCCATCAGTCGGTGGGGACCCTGCCGGCCCGTTCCGTCAGGGCATCGGCTAGGAACATGACATGCCCCGCTACCTGCTCTTTCCCGGTCGCCACCACCTGCTGACCCGCTTCCAGGCCGGGTACCTGCAGCGGATCGCGACCTCCGGTGACGGCCTGGTGACCGACGCGGACGACCCGGTAACCGTGGTGTGGGCGGTCACCTCGGCGAACCACGAGAACACCAGGCGCAACCCGGTCCCGTACCACCGGCGGGAGGCGGCGATCGAGCGGTTCAGCGTCCTCACCGGTCTGCGGTCGGTGGTCGTACCGGTCTTCGACACCACCCCCACCGACCGGTTCGCCGAGGTGACCGTGAAGACGGTGGCGGCGGCCACCGGGTTGGAGCTGACCCCGGCCGACACCGTTGTCGCCTGCTCCACGCCCGAGGTCGCCGCCATGTACGAGGGGCTCGGCTTCGCCATCGCCGGGGTGGAGGCCGAGGTCGAGCCGACGCCCGCCCGGCCGTGGGACGTGCTGCTGCGGCTGGCCGCCGACGACCCGTCGTGGCGGGACCTGGCCCACCCGGCGACAGTCGACCTGTACGCCCGCTACCGGCTCGACGACCTGGTCCGCTCGGTGGTCAACGACCCGGTGGTGGGCGACGAGGGCGGGCTGACCGCCACCCGCGACTACCGGACGTACGCCGAGGCGTTCGCGGGGGCCGCCCAGCGCAAGTGGGACACCGTACGCGAACACGTCCGGCCGGGCCGGATCGTGGACATCGGCTGCGGGGCCGGCGCGGTGCTGGAACTCGCCGACCGGGAACCGGCCCTGCGGGAGAGCGACCTGATCGGTGTCGAGGTCGCCCGGCACCTCCACGAGGAGTGTGTGCACAAGAAGGCGCAGGGGTTCTTCGCCAACCCGAACGTGTTCTTCTACCGTCGCAACGTCCTCGGCGGGGCGGTCTTCGCCCCCCGCTCGGTCGACACCACCATGACCTTCGCGTTGACCCACGAGATCTGGTCGTACGGCGAGCAGATGGTCTCCCTGCGCCGGTTCGTCCAGGCCATCTACGACCACACGGTGCCCGGTGGGGTCTGGATCAACAGTGACGTGTGCGGGCCGGACGGGCGGGACCGGACGGTCCGCCTACGGTTGGACACCACCGACGGGGTCGACCCCGGTCGGCCCCGTACCGACCTGGCGGCGGCGGAGCCGGCGGAGGCCGCCGCGTACGTCGCCGGATTGTCCACCCGGGCCCGGCTGGACCAGTTCGCGGTGGACCACCGGTTCGCGTTCGACCACCGCCCGGTGGCCGACGGGGTGGTGGAGTTGACCCTCGGTGCGGCGATGGACTTCCTGACCCGCAAGGACTACACGGACAACTGGCTGTCGGAGACCCAGGAACAGTTCTGTGGCCTGGAGTACGCCGACTGGAAGGGCCTGCTGACCGACGTCGGTTTCGAGGTCGACCCGGTGAGCACGGCGATCCGTAACGACTGGATCGTCACCAACCGACTCGCCCCGGTAGCCGCCCTCACCACCCCGGCCGGGGACCCGGTGGACTGGCCCGTCACACATGTCCTGCTGGTGGCCCGCCGCCCGCTCAACACCTGAGGTCACCGGGGACGGGGACAGGGTCGGCGGCCCTGACCTCGTGCCGACGGACCAGCGCCACCATCGCCGTACCGACAGCCATCAGCACCGCCGAGGCGAGCAGGGCCACCGCACCGTTGACCCGCAGCACCAGCAGGGCCGAGATCAACGCGCCGAGCCCCATCGTGACGATCGCCCCGACCCGGCGGGCCCAGGCCGCCCCCTCGCCGCCTGCCGCCCGGCTGTCGGCGGAGAGGTTCACCATCGTCATCGTCACCACGACAGTGGAGAGGTCCCGGATGCCGATGTGCCGGACCGCCGCCGCCTGGGCCCCCAGCACCAGGGCCAGCAGTCCGGTGACGAACAGCATGGCAACGGTCCCCGGGTCACCGGTGACCAGCCAGATCCCGGCCAGGACGAAGGTGAGCACGGTGTTGACGACCAGGATCACCAGCGCCGACCGGGGCAGCTTCGCCGGCCCGGCCGCACCCCGGGTGAACCGGGCCGCCAGGACCGCGCCGAGCATGAACGCGAGCAGGGCCACCAGGTTGTTGAGCACCGGCAGGTCGGTGACGCCGCCCAGGCCGAACCCGATGAACAGCACGTTCCCGGTCATGTTGCCGGTGAAGACCTGATCCAGGGCGAGGAAGCTGACCCCGTCGATCGCTCCCGTCGCCACCGTCAGCATCAGCAGCGACGCGTCGTACTTCTTGGTCATGACCCTTCCGAGGGGCTCGTCGGCGGACGGGATCCGCCCCACCCGCGACGACCGTGCCGGGAGCGGTGCGGCGGGGGACTCCGCCGTGACGCAGAGCGGGCAGGGCGAGCGTGCCGACGCCTCGTGAGCTCTGGCATCCGCTCGCCCCGCGCCGAGTTTACGCAGGTCGGACAGGGGCCGGGGGCAGGGCGCACCCGCCCTTGTGGCCCAGGTCACCGCTGCCGTCCGGTCTCGTCACCGCTGCGGTCCGGTCCGGCCACCGCTGCGGTCCGGTCTCGTCACCGCTGCCGTCCGGTCCGGTCACCCGGGTGGCGGGGCGAGCCAGAGCAGCGGCACACCGCTCAGGAGCATCACCGGCAGACAGCGCAACGCCCGGCGGATGTGCCGGTGTTTGGCCAACGCGATCTCGGCGACCGTCGCGGTGTGTTGCCAGGCCTGGGCGCAGAGCTGTGCGGCGGTCTGGGCCCCGACGGGCTGACCGGCGGGGCGTACCGAGGGGAACGCGAAGCGGTTCTCCGGGCCCGGCGGCGACAGGCGGGGACGGACGGTCTGGAAAAGGAACGTCCCACCCGCGACGGTGGCGGCGGTGAACACCGCCAGCGCCGTCCAGGCCGCCACTGTCGCCCACGAGGTGGGTCCGTCGCCGAGGACGAGCCGACGCACAGTGTCGCCGGTGGTGGTCGCCACCAGCGCCAGGAGTCCGGTGTGCACGGCGATGAGCATCCCGGCCTTCGCGTCGGCCTGCTGGATGGCGGTCTGGAAGGAGGCGGTGACGTTCATGGCGACCTGGAGGTCCTCGAACGGCGTGAGTGTCCGCTCCGGCTGGACCGGCTGGTCCGGGCCGGGATCGGGACGGTGCAGGGTGTGCAGCGCCCGAAGGACGAGGGGTGGCATCCGCATGCGCTCAGGGAACCCGACATCACGGGTACGGACCCCATCAGACGATGGCGTCCGAGGCGAAGAAGAGCGCCTCGGCGTACTCGCGGGCGAGGCGGGCGTGTCGGCGTACGACGCCGTCGTGGGCGTCCTCGTGTCCCCGCCACCGTAGGATCTCCCGATCCGCCGCCGCCCGGATCCCTCCCGGCGACGCCCCGGGAACCCGCAGGCAGGACCCGGGGTCCGTGCCGGTGGCGAGCGCGACGAGGGCGCTCTCGTCCTCCGGTGGCAGCCACAACCGGTTCCCGGCCAGGTCCGTCAACGCCGCCCCGAGGGCCACCTGCCGAAGCTGCGGGGTACGGGCCACCGCCCGCACCTGCGCGCGCAGCTCGGCCAGCGCCGCCGCACCACGGGTGTCGGCCTGCGGTACCCGCAGACGGGACAGCGCGTCGAGGGCGGTGGCGGCCCGCAACCGGTCGGCCCGGTCGACGAACCGGTGCCGGATCTCGGCGAGCAGGCCGTCCAGCCCCGACAGTCGACGCAGGTGCGCCCGGAGGGCGACGGCACCGAGGGCGGGAGGTCCCGGCAGGGCGGCCACCTCCCGCAGGCCGTACATTCCCAGCAGCGCCAGCAGGTGGACGCGGGCCGCCCGGTCGATCGGGAGGGCCGTCCCGGACAGGAACGTGTCGTACGAGTAGAGCAGGGCCTCGCGGGTCGGCCCGTCGAGTCGACGAAGGGTGTGCACCTGCCGGGCGTGTTCCTCGGTGAACTCCCCGCAGACCGCCGTCTCGGCCAGCAGCCCGTGGAGTGGTGTCACGGTGGCCACCAGCCCCCGCATCCGTCTCGCACAGGACTCGGCGAGGCGGCGCGCGTCGGACCACGGGTCCCGGCCGGTGCCGAGTTCGTCGATGCGACTGAGCACTCCCAGCGCCGTCCCGGCGGTCCACCGACCGGTCGCCGTGCCTCGCAACGCCCGCAGCGCCTCCCTGTCGCCCTGCCCGGGGTGGGGCATGACGTAGAGCAGGGCGTCCGCCCCGGCGAGGGCGGTCATCGACACCCCGTCGAGGCCGGTGAGGGAGTCCAGGCCCGGGGTGTCGACCAGGACGTGGCTGTCGGCGAGCCGGTCGTTGACCGCCTCCACCACGATCTCCGTGATCGACTCCCTGGGTGCACCGAGCTCCGCCACGGTCTCGGGAACCCCACCACCCCGCCGCGCCGGCACGGTTCGGCTCGTCCCGTCGCAGAGTCGTACCTCGACGCGGTTCTGCGGCCCGGCGCGGAACCGGGCGACGACAGTCGTGCACTCGGTGGTGGCGGTCGCCGCCAGGGACTGGCCGAGCACGGCGTTGACGAGCGTGGACTTCCCGGCCTTGAGCCGACCGCCGACCCCGATCCGCAGCACCGGCTCGGCGAGCCGCCGGGCCACCACGTCGAGCGCCGTGGCGGCCGGGCCGGGCGACAGGGCCGGGCGGGTCCGGGTACACAGCTCCCGGATCCGACCCGACAGGTCAGGGTGCACCGCCGAGGTCCCCCTCCAGCCGTACCCGAAGCTCCGCGCCCCGGCCGGAGAGGGCGGTGAGCCGGTCGACCCGGTCCTGGAGCTCGGCCCGTCGCTTCTCCACCCGGCGGTCGTCGGCGGCCACCAGGTGCTCCTGCTCGGTCAGTTCCGCAGTCAGCTGCGCCCGTTCGGCGGTGAGCTGGGCGGTGACGTGCGCGACGAGGGACCTGCCTACCAGGTCGACCACCCGTCGGATCTCGACCGGCACCTCCACCCCGAGGTCGGAGACGACCCGGGCGACGTGGCGGGTCACGTCGGCCACCGACCGGGTGGTCTGGTCCCGACGCAACCTGTTGAACATGGCCTCCCCGGTGACGAGGACCCCCACCATCAGGGGGATCACCACGCCTCCGGTGACCACGGCGAGCAGGGTCGCTGTCAGAGCCCCGGTCCGGTACGAGCCGGAGAGGCGTTCCAGGTGGTCGATGGCGGAGCGGTTGTCCTGCCTGCCGACGACCATCGCGGGAAGCCGACGTAGCCGCTCCGGAAGGACCAGGTCGGTGCCGGCAGTCTCCGGTCCCGGCGTACCGAGGCCCTGGGTGATCTCGTCGAGCACCCCCCGGACGGCCTTGCTCGTCTCGGTCTCCAGGTCCGCCCAGAGGGCGCGGACGGCGGCCTCCATCTCGGTCGGGATGTCCTTGAGCTCCCGTGGTTCGGCCTCGGCGATCCGCTTGTCCATCAGGGCGCGCAGATCGGAGAGGCTGCGCTGGAAGCCGAGTTGGAGACGTTCCCCCAGCTCTCTGCTCCGGGTCCGGACCGTGGCCCGCCAGGCGGCGCCGCTGGACTCCAGCGCCGCGAGCTGCCGGGTCAGGTCGGCGACCTCGGCCTCCACGCCCGGGTCCCGGCCGAGCCGGCGTAGCAGCCGCGAGGACCTGGCGACGACTCCGTCCACCTCGTTGCCGGCGACGTGGAGCGCGTTGCCCAGCCGGACCTGGGACCCCCGGGCCGCCGCGTCGGTCAGGGCGGTGACCAGGTCGGGGAGGCCGCTGTCACGCCGGCGCTCGCGGGCGGTGTCGTGCTCCCCCCGCTTCTCGGCCTCGACGCCGTCCCACCACCGGACGCTGCTGACCGGGAACCATGGCGCGGTCACGAACCGGGGGGCGTGTTCGGCGAGGAGTTCCCGGTTGCGTTCCAGGGTTCGCGGCCAGTTCGGGTGCTTGTCGGTCTGGGCCAGGACGAAGAGCACAGTGGCGATCCGTTCGGTCGCCTCGGTGAGGAACCGCAGCTCCGAGGCGGTCATCTCACTGGCCCCACTGGTCACGAAGACGAGCAGGTCCGCCCGGTCGAGCGCGGTCATGGTGAGCCGGGCGTGCCCGGAGTCCAGCCCACCGACACCGGGGGTGTCGATCAGTTCGAGCCCGCCGGTCAGGACATCGGCGGGGTGGTCGACGGTCACGGCGACGACGTCCGGGTGACGGGGTTGCCGGGCCTCGGGGTCGACGGCCGCGTACGCTGACAGTTCGGTCAGCTCGATCGGCTGCGGTTCGGTGGCGTCCCGGAACCAGGCCAGGGCCGACGGTTTGGGTGCGTGACGCACGGCGACGTGGACTCTCGTGGCGACGTCGACATCCTCGGGTAGCAGGCCGTCCACGCCGAGTAGCGCGTTGATCAGCGAACTCTTGCCGCGCTTCTGCTCGCCCACCACCATGGCGCTGGTGTGGTCGCCGACCAGTCGACCGGTCGCCGCCCGCATCGCCGTCCGGGACGCCTCGGACACCTCCTCCCCGAGGGCCTCGGTCACGTCGGCGCAGTACCGTGCCACAGCCGGTCCGAGGGGGTGCAGGTCGGACGGGGGACTGGTGCTCATCGCTCTTCTCCTCTCGTACGCCCACCGAACTCCTCCTCGGTGAAGAACTCGTCCATCGGGACGGCCTCGACCGGCGGTCGGGACGACACCCGCCCCACCGCCGGGTCTGCTCCTCCGGCTCGACGCAGCGCCGTCGGGAGGTCCGGTGTCCCGGCCCGGGAGGCGGTCTCCTGGTGGGCACCCCGGTAGTGGACGGTGGTGTCACCCAACTGCTCCACCTTCGACCGCTTCGACCCGTCCGACCGGGCGGTGCCGGACGTCGAGGGGCGGAGGCGGTCGGCGATCCAACCCAGTCCGGGGATTCGGTGGATGACGTGGCGACGCCCGCCGGTCTCCGACCCGGTGGCCTCCTCGGCCTGCTGGATCTGCCCGACCTGCTCCTCGTGGTCCTCGACGGTGGACCGTGGGTCGGCGGCCGGTTCGGTGGGGGTCGGGTGGCGGTGTGGTTCGGGGACGTCCCCGGCGTAGACGTGGGTGACGCCGTCGAGCAGGACGTTACGACGGTGGTCCCCCGCCACGACGAGGACGGCCGGACCGCCACCCCGCCGTACCGCCTCCCAACCGGCGTCGGCGTGCCCGGCCGGGAGCAGCCACACGGTCCCCCTCGGTGCCGGTGCCGGTGCCGGGACGGCGGGTGCCGTCGCCTCCGGGGTAACGAACGAGGGTGGGTCGGTGACCCATCCGGGCAGGTCGGGTGTGCTCTCGTGGGGCGTGTGGAGGGTCCGGGCCGGGCGGTCCCAGTCGATCCGCAGCCAGTCGTGGTACGTCGTCCGGGTCCAGTCCCGCCACCGGTCGCGCCACGCCGCCAGGGGTGGGATCTGCGCTGCCGCCCGGACCGGTCCGAACCACCCGACGAAGGTGTACAGCCGCCGTCCGGCCTGCTCGCCGAACTCCGTCCCGAGTTCGGTGGCCCGGCAGGCGACACCGACGAGGACCCCGCCGTCGACCTGCGCCAGGGCGAATCGGGGGCCGTCGTCGATCCGCCTGCCGTTGTTGACAGTGGCGTGTACGACGTCGGTCAACCAGTCCACCCCGGTCAGTCCGGTCGGGACGGCCCGCCACCAGGCGTCGGCGTGCCGGGTCCGGCCGAAGACGACAGGTGACCAGTCCGGGGTCGGGTGATCGGTCACGGCCCCTCGATCCGGTCGCCGGCCAGGTACTTGGTGACCACTCCGTCGCGGATGACGGGAAGGTTCCCGACCCGGGCCCGAAGCCGGTCGGCGAGCGAGACGAACTCCTGGTACGCCCGACGTCGACCGTCGAGGTCGGTGCCGGCCGCGTCGAGCTTCCGTTCCTGGACGCCGATCTCCTCCGCGTTCCAGAGCCGGCGGAAGAAGCCCTTGCGTGCCTCGTCGAGCCGGGTCGACCTGGTCAGGTGGTCGTCCTCGGCGTCGCGCAGCTCCCGCCCCTGGTCGAGCAGCGCCTGGTCGTGGAGGCTGCGCAGGGAGAAGGCCAGGGGACGATCCACCCCCTGGGGTCGGACGGCCCCCTCGTAGAGCTGCGGGTCTTTCCGGGTGCCCAGCTCGCCGACGGTGACCGGGCAGATCAGGGTGGTCACCCCCGGGCCGAACAGGGTGCTGAGCGGCTCGCGGAGCAGGCCGGGGATCCGCCGTAGCGCCGTCCGCCGGTCCATTCCGGGGATGTCGTCCAGGAGGTCCATCTTGGTGATCAGGACGACGAAGGAGGGGAGGACCGACTCGTCCTGCTCCCGGCGGTCGTCGACGGCCCGTAGGAGGTGCTCGTGGATGCGCTGGAGTTCCAGGATCCGGTCCGGAGGCGTCCCCTCCGGTCGGCCCAGCCAGGTGGCCAGGTCCTCCCCGTCGAGGACGATGTAGATGCTCTGGGAGACGGCCAGCCGTTCCCGGAGCGGGCGGACGTCGTTCTCGCTCTGACGCCCCCGCAGCGCCCCGCCCCGGAAGTCCTGGAGCACGATCCGGGCGAGCCTGTCGAAACCCTCCTTGAAGTGGAACTCGTAGGTGATCGGGTGGTCGTCGGAGGGTTCCGGGGTCTTCACCCCCTGGGTCAGGTCATCCCAGGTGTCCATCAGGTCGAGCCCGACGTCCGGATCGACGGCGAGCAGGTAGTAGCCGTCGACACCGGCGGCGAGGGTGGCGTACATCGCGTGCAGGAACACCGTCTTCCCTGATCTCGACGGGCCCAACATGGTGATGTCGACAGTGGGGATGTCCGGCATTGTGGAGTCCTTCAACATCGTCGAGGGTCAGAAGCGTTGGACGTGGGTGAGCAGGTCACCGAGGCGCTCGGCCGGCTCGACCAGGGGGCGGATCCGGGCCGTCTCGCCCCGGTCGGCCCCGGGTGTCGCAGCTCCCGGGGTGGCCAGCTCCAACGCCCGGTTGAGGATTCCGAGGTGGAGCATCCAGAGCGCCGGAACCCGTACCCCGATCGCGAGGGGGCCGCAGCTGACCAGCATGAACGCGCCCTGGACGTGCAGCGTGCGGGAGACCGCATCCATGATCGGCGCGAACGGCTCCCGGAGTCGGGCCCGTACCGCCGGGGTGTGGAAGTCCACCAGGTCGGCCTTCGTCACCACGATGGCCAGCGGGGTCAGCCGCTCCCGGCGGGCGTCCAACGCCCGGTGCAGCAGCCCGGTGAGGGCGGCCACCTGCCGGGGTGCGGC
>NZ_JBEPEQ010000067.1:0-34488 GCF_040300925.1 Micromonospora sp. NPDC000207 | reverse complement strand
AAGGGCCACGCCCTGCCACCCCAGGCGAACCCGCAGGTCGCTAGACTAGGCCCTCGCGCCCCCGTAGCTCAGGGGATAGAGCATCGGTTTCCTAAGAATCGTCCGACGTCTATGCATGCGCGATTGACCTGCGGATCGACACCTGTCTTCGAGTGAAAGCAGTCGATGAATGGCGCTGCTGTGATCGGCTGCTGAATGCCCGCCGCTTGAGCATCTTCCGGTCGCTGACTCGTCCGCTCCACCTCGCCGAGTGGGGCCTCCAAGGTCAGATCGTGCCGAATGACCCCACCGATGGCCACACTCTGGGCGAGCCGCCCGGACCTCATGGTGCAGAGGTCCGGGCTACTCCACTCACCGCCTCGTCGGGGTCAGGTTCTGGCGGTCGCGTTTTCGGAGGTGGCGCGGGCTGCGGCGATCAGTGACGCGCCGAGTTCCGCCGCTTTCTGGGGGATGAGCCGAACCGCCGCGCCTTCCCAGCAGCCCGACAGCAACGACGCGGCCAAGCCCCGGACCGTCGCGGGGTCCAACCCGTCCAGCTTCCTGTAGTCGGCAGTGCGTTGTTCCGGATTGTTGATCGCCAGCGTTACCGACGGCGGCTGGTCGCCGTCCCCGTCGGGCGTGTTGAATGCCTCAAGGTCGACCGTCACGACTTCGGTGTCGTCGGCGGCGTCGATGTCTTGGCCGTGCACGGCCAGGATGTGTCGAGTGTGCAGGCGGACGCCGTCGTCGAAAGACACGTCCCATCGCACCACATCGGGCACGGCGACTCGGTCGACGTCGTCGGTGGCAGCAGGTAGCCGGCGTGCGACCACGTCGCGAAGTCCACCACCGCATCCGCGGCCTGGTCCTCGGTGCAGTTCAGCTGTGCGGCCTGCTCGGGAAGACTCAGGCCCTGTCGAGTGAGTTGCTCGGCGACCACTCCGCGCAGCACGCTGATCTTCTGGTCGGCGGTCAGGCCATCGTCCTGGAGCACCTGGTCGAACACGACCCATCCGAGACCATCCCGTTCCGGCACGGGCGCTGGGCTGGCCGGTGACCGGGCGCCGCCGGTTGGTTGGCTGTCTCCGTTGCGTGCCGTGGTCGCGACCTGGCCGATTGCCGTCCGCACCTGTTCGGCCTCGTCTAGGGTCAGGCGCAGCACCGCGGTCGCGCCCTCGATCACGAACTTCACCACCGGCTCGACCGCGTCTGCGTGCTGTTCCAGGTCGATCTCCAGCTGCCGCGGCCGGTACGCCTGATGGGCGCACGACTCCCCAGCCGTTCGCACCGGATCGTGTAGCGACAACAGAACAGGCGTCCAGTCGTCTGGCAGGTGGAGCCGATCCTCGATGTGGTCGCCGTCGGCATGCTCAGCGATGCACCAGGACGGGCGCGGCCGTTTCAGCCAGTAGGGTCGATGCGTCCGACCGGCTATCGTGACCGCCTTCCTGAGCGATGTCGCGAGGTACCCGGCGTCCGCCAGGCTGAGCGGCCCCCAGGCAGACAGAACCACCTCGGTCGGCGAGCACTCTTCGGGCTGATCCAGGTGCTCCCGCGAGATGATCTCCAACGACATCCCATGGCCCTCGCCTGTTTCCATCACCAGCCGGGAGTGTCTCCGTTCGCGGTCACCCGGACCGCCCAACTTTTCCCCGCCGTGATCGGTGACGCACCACGACGGGCAGTTGGCGGGGTGTGCCGTAGGTGGGCTCGCAGCCTGGTTCAACGTGTCCAACATATTAATAAATTTGCAGACGTGAGTATGAGGTTGGCGGACTCCGTGTACGCCATGCCGGCAGTGCTTCGGTACACCCACTGGTCGTGCGGTGCTGTCGGTCGGACCTGAACGGCCGATCCTGCGCTGCCGGCCGACGCCACCCGGGCCGCCGTGCGACTACTCGCTGACGGCGGGCACGTGAGGCGGGTCGCCGCCGGTGGCGAGGAAGGTGCCTGCGACCTGTATGGCCGTCTCCGGATTCAGACACAGGTGTTCGACGGGGTATTCAGTGGGCACTCCGCCGAAGTCGAAGCGGATCCCACGAGGCGGGGTATCCACGGACCGGTCGCGAAGGTAGCCACCGTCGTCGGCGATGTGGACCGCGAAGGCGTGGGTGGGGTGGCCGAGCCCGACCTGAAGGCCGGGCGGCAGGTCGTCGGGGTCGTGGGCGGTGTCGGCGAGGATGAATACCACGACGGGCTCGCCAGCCTGGTGGATCTTGCCCAGGAGGGTTTCCAGGGCGGTGGGTTCGGTCACGTCGGCTTCGTGGTTGTCGCGGTGGTCGCCTCGGTCGTAGGTCCAGGTCACCTTCACACGATCGCCTTTCCGTTGCCGGCGTAGGTGCGCCAGTGGCGTAGCTGTCCGTCATCGTCGCGTATGTAGAAGGTCAGTTAGAAGGGCGCTGGGATCTGCGCGGGCTCTGACCTCTGGCCGGTTGGGGGCAGTCGCTCGACTGCACGTCGCTCTTCGAAAGTCGCGACGGCATATTTAAAGGGACGTTCGCGGATTCGTTTAGCCGCCACATCTCGGATCCGTCGGACCTCACTAGCTCGTATCCTTTAGGCCATACATGCTTTCCGCCTCGAGGTACGCCTATCGCCTCTACTCCGCGAGCAAGTAGCGTTCCGGTGCTGCACTCGGAAAAAGAGACGGTGTCGAAGAACGACGCATCGTCGAATTCGGCTACCGACTTAAAGTGGGAGTTGTGAAATGATGAGCTCCCGTTGAATTGCGCACAGATAAAGCTGGTGTAGTCACTCACGGTGGTATTGGAAAAAGCGAAGTTCCCTTCGAATGAGGCGTCCGTTGCGTCGAATATTTCGAAATCGCCCGACTCGAAGTCGGTGAACCCGTGAAGGCGGGCCCGAAGGAGGTTCAGGGTGCGTACGCTGCAGCCATGCATAGAAAAGTCGAAGAGGTCGGCACCTCTAAGGTCTAGATCAAGGGGCCCCCAAAATATCGAAGACGCCGGCTCTTTATTTTCGTTCAAGCTGACACGAATCAGATGTTCGCGGAGCAGGATCTGCGCGGCGCGGCGCACCTCTAGCTCCTGCAGAAGCAGGGTATCTTTACTCAAGTCGGTCGAAACTCGCTCACCTCTAGCGAGTGCAAAGATGTTAGCCGCATCTGCGAAAGGCATCCTCAGATACGCGCAAATCAGGTTCGCAACTGTTTGCCGATGTGAAGGGTTCCCCTGCGCCAGTCGCTCTAGAGTGTATAAGGCGGCCATTCGAACAGCCGCCTTCTCCGAGCCCAGATGTTCCCCTGCTTTCGCGTAGAGTTCCGTAACCCTTTTTTCGGTTGCATCATAACTCGTGTCCTCCGCGATGCGCGCCTTGTTCTCTTGGTCTGCGTGGTCAACTCTTTCTTTAACATACTGTTTGCGAAGAGCAAGGAAAAGTGCAACAAGACCACCCGCTCCAGCGCCCACTCCAAGGATGTTGCGCACGACATCAACACGGAGTTGCGCACTGCGCACCGCCAGGTCGGGCGAATTGGGAACATCGGAAGGGATCTGCGTGGCTTCCCACATTACCCATGCCGCCACAGCCGTCACGGCCAGCGCTACAACGGCAAGAGCGAGCATATATGCTAAGTGGATTGGGCGATATTGCTGGTGCTGAGCGCCCTTTTTTGGCACTGATTCGTCTGCCGTACTTACCATGATGCTCCCTTGGTCAACCCCAACGTCCTAAACCCCTTCCGCCCGAACTTGCTGACAGAGTGGCCGCTCGCGAGCGGCCACGATGCCCAGGCGCAACTCGACGGGGCAATGCATTTGTGCTCGGACGATCGTGCCGCTGCCCTGGCGGGTCGTGATCACGCGACGGGCTCCCTTCAAGAGCCGGCAACCCCCAGTCTGGCTCGGCACGTGAAGCTGGCTCAGTGTCCTTCATCTGCTCTGTCCCCCAGGGTGAACTACCGCCTCTTGTGTTCCAGGCTGCCGCGGAGGTTCTTCGCGCCCACCTCCGAGACCCCGGCGTGCGCAAGGGCGTACCCCACGGCAGTATCGACATCGATGATCCCGGCGCGCAGCACGGCGTCCAATGCCTTGCGGGCGTGCTCACGCTCGTGACTTCCGGTCCAGTTGTTGTGTCCGCCGAAGAGCACGGTCCGGTCGAGGGCCTTCTGTGCCTCGGGGTCCAGCGCCGGTACCTGCGGATACAACCCAGACAGGTCCTCTGCCCGGGTCCCAGCCGCCCAACCGACCAGCGGGGTCATCGCACTCTCTAGGACCACCAGCGCCGATCCGCGTGCCAGGTCAGCCGCCTGGCGCAGCGACCGGGCGTCCGGGTGGAACGCCATCACAGCACCTTGAGGCCGGTTTCGGTCGAGCGGGTAGCTGAACCGGTAGCGGTTCGCCAGCCGGTAGACCGGGCCAGGGCCCCCGTGTGCCTTCGCCGCGTTGTAGAACACAACCGGGGTCACCCCATCAGCGGCAGCCTGCTCCTCAATCCACTGCACCGCAATCTGCTCGAGTTCCTCCCACCGCTTCAGATTCTCGTCGGCGTCAGGGATCCACGCGGTCACCCGCAGCAGGCTCGGGTGCTGTGGCCACGGATCGTCCGGCTTTTCGGTCATCCCACGCCCCCTTCGTCGGTCGCTCGTGGCCAAGCGAATCAGGAGGGTCCGACACGGAGCCAGCAGCCATACAGGCCGGGGTCGTCGAGGGCGGCCGCGCGGGAAGCCACGGGCGTTTGGGCCCCGGGAGTGTCAGGGGCAGGGTGTCTACTGGAGCTGTCGCCACTTCCAGGGCGAGAACCGGTCGGATCTAGCTGCGAGGAACGACTTCAATGGACGTTCATGCTCAGGCGCCTACCGTCGACGGGCATCCCGCACGGGTTCGGACTCCGGATGATGACTACCTGACGGTGATGATGTTGTCCGCTGGACTGGCCGGCATCGTTCAGCGGAGGAGGCAGGCGGCGGGCGGGGCGGCGAAGGAGGCGGGGTTGTTGCCGGCTCCGTGGCGGGTGGGCTTCTCGCGTCTGTGGTGGCGTTTCGCCGACCAGGGTCTGCAGCGGCTCGACAGCGACCTCGCCCTGTTGGAGCTCTGTGCGCAGCCGCTGGCGACGTGGCCTGTGCAGCTCGACCTGTCGATCACTGACTTGCAGAACAGTCTGTTGGCCGACGGTGACCTGACCGAGTTCGCGGTGCAGGGCTCTCGGCTCGCGCGGCACGACGTGGAGGCCGAGTGGACTGAAAACCAGGTGCACCTGGCACTGCGGGATGCCGCGGCCGCGAATGGCTCCTCGGACGAGGAGATCGGGGAGGCGTACGCGGTGCTGCGGCGTTACCTCATCGACCACGCGGTCGTAGCTGACCGGGAGGTCCGCGGCCTTGAGCGGCGTTTTCCGGCGACGGACAACAGCGGACAGACGCACGTCCATCGGCTGTTCAGCCTCGCCTACCACTCGAGGCCCGCCCGGGCGCCGCAGGAGTACCTCCTGTGCCCTTCGTGCCGCAACGTGCTGGCCGATCCATCGGCGTGCTGCGTGACCGCGGGTTGCCTCGGGGGTTCACCGGAGACGTGGACGGCCGTGCCGATGGCAGTGGTCTACGAGCAGCACCGGGCGACCCGCAAGTACATCCATGATCCGGGCCTGGTGGAGGCGCGGATCATCGACGCGCTGTCGGTCGACTCGCTGGCGCCGGTGGTCAGGGTTACGCCGTACCCGGGAGTCGACGCGCTGGACGTGTTGATCGAGTTCCTGCGCCCAGGGGCGAGTGGCGTGCCGGAGGTTGCCGAGACCTGGGGCGTGGACGCGAAGGACCAGGTCAGCGCGCGGCTTTTGGGCCGGGGATTCACCTGGCCGCAGGCACCGGTGTGCGACCGGCGGTACCTGGCGCTTCCCGCTCACCGGGCGGTGCAGCCGGGCTACATCAGCGACCTGGAGGCCGAACTCGAAGGGCGGGTCGCGGGCGTGCGCGTGATCGACGAGAACCAGCTGGTGGCTCGGGTCAAGGAACGGGTGAAGGAGTTGGCCGCATGAGAGAAACCTCGTCGTGGCGCGACAGCTTGATGAAGCAGATGCGCCGGGAGCAGTTCCCGGAAGCGGTGATGACTCGGGACGCGTTCTGCCGGGTCGAGCTGGGGCTGCACTTCTTGACGAAGCACTACCCGGGCGAGCCAGTGGGGGCGCTGCAGCCGCTGCTGTCCGGGTACGTCGACCTGCCGCCCGAGCTCATGGCGGCGTGCCGGCGGGTGCGGCACCGCATGGGTGACGTGGCACGGCGCGGCTACTGGCGCAGGCTGCTCAACCACTACCTGCGGGTGCCGCAGGAATGGCGGCGCTTCGACCGCACGGACGCCGCGGACGGGCAGGTCAACGACAACACGGTGTTCACCGTCGCGGGCTCGGCGTTGTGCCAGGACCGCGTGGCGACGTACGACGCGGCGCTGGCTGACCCCCTGCAGTACAGGCTGACCCCGCCCCGCCCGCCAGCGCCGGCCGGGCGGCGGTACGAGTTCCGCGTCGGAGACAGCGTCGAGGTGATCCACCTGCCGTCGACGCTGCCGCCGGCCACGCCCGTCGTGCGGCTTCCCCTCGTGCCCCGCCGGTCCCGGGAACCCTGGACGGTGTCGTTCGAAAAGGAGCTGCTGGAGACGGCGAGGGAGATCGACCGCAGGCTCGTCGGCAAGCCGCACATCACGAACCGGAACTGGCACAAGCGCCTGACGGAGAACATGCGCTTCAGCTCCGTCGACCGCAACGGCCCCGGCCTGGTCGACAGACCCGAGACCTTCGTCCTCGACGGCGTGTCCCACATCGTCGGGCTCATGAACTCGGGCAAGACCACCCTCACCGACGTGTTGGCGGTCAACCGGGTGCTGAAGCACGGCAACCGGGTCGGGATGGTCCTGGGCTCGGTCGGTGACGTCTACGCCAAGGTGTCGTTCCTCCGGTCGATCGGCATCGACGCCGTGCCCCTGATCGGGCGCAGCAACCGCGCCGAGCACGCCGCACGGTACTGGCGCTCCGCGATCGAGGAATCTCCCGTCCTCGTGCCCGACGACGACAACCCTGCCGATCCGGCTGCCGGCTACGCCAACGCCTCCTGCCTGCTGGAACCCTTCCGGCGCTCGGCCAACCCCGACTGGAAGCCGCTGGAGCCGAACGAGTTCCCGTGCCATGGCACGCTCCGCGACGCCGAGGCAGACGAGCCAGCCACCTACGACTGCCCGCTCCTGTCGATCTGCCCAGCGCAGAAGGCCCACCGTGAGATCGCCAACGCGCAGGTCTGGGTCACCACCGCGCAGTGCCTCATCGCCAGCCGCGCGGAATCGGCTGACGCGTCCATGCGCTGGTTCGAGGCCTTCCAGCCGCACACCGACCTGCTCGTCATCGACGAGGCGGACGCTGTCCAACAGGTGCTGGACTCCCGGTTCGTGCAGACCGAGCCCTTGGTGGCCGCAGGCAAGGGCTGGACGCACCGGATGGTCCAGTACACCAACGCCGCTCTGGACAACCAGAGCATGGCGCCGGCGGCCGACGACGAGGTCGACCGCTGGCACACGCAGCTGCAGATCCACCAGAACGCGGTCTTCGTCCTGAACCGGCTGGCCCTGTCGCCGCCCGGGCAGCGGCTGAAGGAGTTGCTCGGCGACGCGCCGTTCACGGCGCACTCGCTGTTGCGCCGCGTCGCCCGGACCCTGTTCGGGCTGCCCTCGCGCGGTGACGGGGACAAGCGCGTCGAGGACCTCGCCGACGACTTCTACCGCCACGAGCTGCAGGAATTCGCGGAGAGCCCGCTGAGCGAGCAGCCGCACAGCCTCGACGAGGTCGTCGCCCAGGTGACCCGCCAGCCGCGGACGGACGCCGCCGTGGCGCTGGCCATCGACGACTGGCTCGACCGGTGGCTGAAACCGAACATCAAGGCAGGACACGTACGCCGCGAATGGTTCGACCAGCGTCGCGGCCTGCTGCGCCTGGTCGTCGAGGCAGCCATCTGCGCCGGCCGCATCACCACGACCTTCTTCACCATGACGACGATGTACCCATCGGTGCGGGAACATCTGCAACTGCCCGACGAGGAAACCTTCTGGGCCGACCAGCCGCCACGCGACTACCGGCCGATCGTCCCAGAGGCCCCGATGGGCAACATCCTCGCCCTGCGGTGGGCCGACAGCCGCAACGGCGGCGCGTCGCTGCAACTGCTGTGGGTCCACGGAGTCGGCCGGTGGCTGCTACACCACGCGCACGACCTCCTCGCCTGCGAGGGCGTTCAGGGCCCCCACGTCGTTCTGACCTCCGCCACCAGCTGGGCACCCGGATCGTCGTTCTACCACATCCCCATCGAGCCCACCGCCGTGCTGCGCCCACCCCCCGAGGACGAGACCGCCCTGCGCCAATCCCACATGGCAGTCAAAGCCCAAAGGAACGGCGCCGACCCGATCTTCGTGTCCGGCAAGACCGGCAGCCGGCGCCACGACGCCCTGCGGATGCTGGTCACCGCGCTGTGCCAGCCCGTCGACGGCCGCCCGCGCAGCCTCATCGACGAGCTGCGGGCGAAGCTGCCCGAAGACCGGCGCAAGATCCTGTTCGTGGTCCTCTCCGGCGACGAGGCACGCACCGTCGGCGACCACATCAACGCCCGAGTACCCCAGCTCAGCGCGCGGATCGTCGTACCCGACGCCGCCGACCCCGGCGTCGGCGGCATCCAACGCCGTCTCGTCGGGCGCTTCGGCACCGGCGAGGAGGACATCCTCGTCGCCGCTGAGATGTCGATCCAGCGCGGCTACAACATCCTCAACGCCAACGACACCGCCGCCCTCGGCGCCGTCATCTACCTGACCCGCTCCCACCCGCCACCCTTCGACCTGGCCTTCCCCCTGTCACTGGTCAGCCAGCTGGCTATGGGCCACCTCCAACGGCCGCCCGCCGCAGAGCCCGGCGAAGTCGGCAGCCTCGTGAAGCAGCTCCGCTCCACCGCCCGCAAGGTCTGGTTCGACGCCATCGGACGCCCCATCCAGTTCCGCGCTCTCGACCCACAGGACCGGCGCGTCTTCGTCGCCAACAACCTCGTCCCCATGAGCCAAACCATCGGACGCAGCATCCGGGGCAACCAGCCGACCACCGTGCTGCTGTGCGACGCGGCCTTCGCCGAACGACTCGCCGACCCCGAGGAGAAAACCGCGGACACGGCGCGTACCAGCATCGTCGTGGCCACCGACCAGTACCTTGGACAACTGCTGGCCACGCCCGCCGACGGCGCGAGCCAGCACCGCCTGCGAGAGCATGCCGTCAACACCGCCGTGTGGGGCCTGATGGGCCACCTGGTCCGCACCAACGACCCCCTGGGATCGAGGAGGACTCCCCGGTGACCGACACCGAGACCAGCGAGAACACGGCCAAGCCGCCCCGCAGGACCACCGGCGACCACCTGCGGCTGCTCGCGTTCGACATCGAGCCAGGCGCCCGCTGGGACGTGGAGTGCGACGTCGCGTCGATGCCCGCCACCTGGTTCGCCGAACTCGACAAGCAATGGCGCGCGAGGCCGTTCGGCCGTCCTGGGCACTCGCTTCCCACCAGCAGCCTCAAAGAGCTCCTCTGCGGCATCGATCCGGCGATCATGTACGTCAACTGGGACCTGAGGTCGGACGACTTCATCGTTGCGTTCCCCGGCATCGACACGTACGTGGTCACCGACGCGATCGCCAGCTGGGCCACCACCGAGATCACCGACCAGATCGACTGGTACCACATGCTCAAACCGGCTGACCTCGTCTTCGAATGCCGCTGCTTCGATCTCCTCGAATACACCGTCCGCGCCAACGGCACCGCCGCGGTGGCCCCACACGTCTACCAGATGCTGCCCTCGTTCCTCGCCAAAGAGGTTGTGGACAACAAACTCGACCTGCTTGGTAAGACCCGGCGCGACTTCATCCTCGGGCCACCGAGAAGCGACGGCCGCCGCAGCGCCGTTCTCTGGCCGCCTCAGCGAATTGACGACGACCGCGCCGGCCCCGGACTCGTCACCGCCAAGATCGACTTTCACGTGGAGACGGCACCCAACTTCCCCGTGCCGCGCATTCACGCCGACGTCAGCATCAGCCGCTTCCCCCTCATGCCCGTGGCGTACGTGCCGTCGCGCGGCAAAGGCCCCACCTCAGCCACCATCTGGCTCCACGGGCCTCACGGCTTCCTCGGCCGCGACGACGAACCCCACACCCTGCTGTCAGCGCCAGCACGCCAGATGCGGATCCCCGGCGGCGGCTGGCAGTGGCAGTGGAGCCCCGGCCTCGCCCGTGCCCTCGCGAAACTCACCCAACTGTCGTTCCCCGACCCGCACAAAACCCTCGCCGACCCAGCAGCAGCCGCCGACCTGCTCGACGAACGGGCCATCCGCGCCTACTTTCTATACAGCGAAGGCACCAAAAGTCAGGCGGCGGACGCCGACGTCGCACCCAGCGTAGACGCCGATGGCAACGAAACCAGACGAGCCAAGACACTCGTACACGCCGCCAATACCGGCCTGGTTCCAGGAGACCACGTCGACGTCCAAGACAGGCTGCGCAACCTCCTCTCCCGGCGCGGGCTCCGGCCGCTACCCGACCTCGAGCGTGTCGGCTCCCGCGCCACACGCAAGATCAAAGCGGTGTTCGACCCCAATACCACCTTCACCATCGAGCTGTGGACGCAGAGCGACATCACTCGCGAGGCCGTACTCGCGACCCTGGAGCATCACTTCGAACTCGCACGCGAGTCCAACCCGGCTGACAACACTGTCTTCCGCTTCACCGGCGACCTCAATATCACCATTTGCCTGCGTAACGGTGCAGAGGTCGGCGTCGGCGTCCAACCCGACCCGGACAAGAAGAAGACCGACGACGCCATGCTCCAGCTGCACACCAACCGGCTTGCAAGGGAGGTCCTCGGCGGGAGCACCGACCGCCTGGGGGCCATCGTCGAACTGCAGGACGCTGCCTTCTTCCAACGAGCCAGGCTTATCGACCCGAAACCCGGCCTGAAGAAGGCCTTCGCCCGCACCAACCGTCGCCTGCAGTGCCTCCGGCCAGCCAAGCTGTTCACCGAGCCGAAAACCTGGCCCGAGAACGCCAAACGGAAGAAGCCCGAGCCCTACCCCGGCACACGGTTTGGGACCAGCACCATCCTGAGGGTGGCCTCTGCTATCAACGACTGCCTGCGCCAGCTCGGCCATTTCGGCCCCTACCAGATGCCCGTCGGAGTGCCCGACATCGAGCAGGTGGGGATCTGGCTACACCACGCTGGTCCCACCTGCATCCCGATCGTCATCCGCCAACAACCCGACGGCACGGCAACCGCCTACCTGCCCGGCGCAGACGGCAGCCCCTCCCACACGGTCCCCTACGCCGGCCTACCCGCTCTCCTTGCGGACGGCAAAGGGCGCATCGGCCCCGGTCGACAGCAGAAGCAGATCCTCGCCAGCTTCCTCATCAACGCCCTGGGCATCGGCGGCGTCGCCGACTCGGCAAGCCACGACCGCATCGTCATGGTCAGAGCGGCCGGATTCCGGAACTGGGGCTGGGACTGGATGCAGGACAAGCACCTGCGCCCCGACCAGGTCATCCTGCCCGGCGTCGACATCGAAGACGACGCTGATCTCCCCGAAAGCATCAGACCGGACAAGACACCAGGCCTGCGCATCGTCCGCGTCAGAGACCGCTCCAGCACCATGGAAGTCCCCCGCGGCTTCGCCCACGACCTCGACAAGCACCACCCCAGGGTCAGTGGACTGTTCCGGGCGAGCGAACGCGTCTACTACTCCGTCAACCCCAAGTCCGACCAGATGCAAACCCCGCACGGCCGCACGAAGCTCGACCCCGACATCCACACAAACTTCTCAGTCCAGGCGTCGAACCCGGTGCCCCTGGAGATCTGCGTCGCCCACCAACGGCCCGACGACGATCCGGCAGCCCTCGCCACTTTGGTGTCACTGCTGCGTAGAGCACATGCCCACACCGACCAGGCAACCAGATACCCCGGTGTTCTGCACCTCTGCTCGCTAGCGGACGAGTACCTGTGACGCCCCCAACCGACCTGTTGATCGCCGTTACGAACTGGGTGCACGGGTATCATCAGCGGCCCCTGGCGGATATGCCGGTCGATGGTCAGCCGGCCCGCGGGCCGCGAACGGGGGCCCGGTCACCGGGACGAGGGTGGTGGAGACGAGACGACGGAGGCGATGCGTAGCGCGCCGCCACCTTCGACTTCGATGGCACCTTGGTCCACAAGTGGTTTTAGGGCCCGCAGGACGTGCTGAGGTCGGTACACCGTCTCCAGCAGGGTGAATTGGCGCAGCTCTTCGACCCGGGCTGGCCCGCCGTCGCGGAGTTTCTGATGGAGCTGGCGGGTGAGGGGTGTTAGCTGCGGCTCGTCTACGACAAACAGCGTCTCAGCCTGTTCGTCGCGGGGGTCACGGAAGCCGACGCCCTGGGTGCGGTCAACCTCCCACAAGCTTTCTTTCATCTTCTCAACGCCGAAGGGATGCCCGGTGCCGAAAATGAGGTAGAGCGGCTGACCGTGCTTGGGGACGAGTTCGAAGTCCAGCAGGTAGGGGAAGCCAGCAGTGCGCAGGCCCTGGCGATAGCAGGCGAGGATGTGCCGGCTCTTCGCCTCCGGCGCCAGATTCGTGACGGTCCGCCAGCGGGGATCGCCACCGAACACGTCGTCGGCGGCCGCGCCCTTCTTACTGACGAACCTGACGAAGTGTTGCGGAGACAGAGTGACCATGACCTCGCTGGAGACGTTCGCGGCCAAGCGCTGCAGTAGTCGAAAGGGTACCGGTGCGTTGCCCCACGAGTCCAGGTTGGCGAAGATTGGCTTTCCCCAAGCCTTCATCTCGTCGAGCACACGTTCGAGATCATTAGCGCAAGTGCCTTCGCGTACCACGACGGGCATAGCGGTTTCGGTCCGCGGCCGCTCGGGGAAGGCGCTCCGAAGGCTGTCCCAGAGCATGTTGACGCAGCGTTCATCGTTATCAAGAAAGGCGAAACGGACAACACCCGTGGCTGGCGGCACCTTCGTAACGAGTGCACGTATGGCGATCACAGGGGAACCGTCTTCACCACCGCTGTAGATCCCCGGGCCGGAGAACCCCTCGGCGTAGGTAACGGACGAGTAGCGTCTTGGTCCTTGCAAGAGGATAGGGAACCATCGTTCGAGGTAGCGCTGGTAAATGTCGTGCTTGACGACAGTGTGCGGTGCACACGGCCACGGCACCGTTCCGCCGACCGACATCAGCCCCCCTCGGTAACGAGTTGTCATGTGGGAGTGTCTCATTGCAACCTTGATGGAGGGAACACCTGTTCGTGCAGTGCTGTTTGGAGGAACGCCGTAGCGGCAGTGGCACTGATAGAGGGGGCGCATGAGCCTGCGTGAGTTAGGAGGTGGCCACCGCGAAGGGCATCCCGTCCCAGGTCCGGCCGTCCAACTCGCGACCGCCAGCCTTCGGCGTGCGCCCGCCCCACTGTTTGAAGAAGAACGGCACACCAGCGCTGATGCACTGGTCGCGCAAGTTTTCCACCCATGCCGGGTCCATCGGCCGTGCGTTGGCGCCGCTCTCACCGCCAGCGATGACCCAACCGATACCGTCCAGGGCAAGATCAGGCAGCGGCCCTAGCAACGGTTCACATGACAGGAACCGCACCACCGCAGGCACGGCACGGAGATCATCGATGCGGTCCACAGTCTCACCATCTTCTACGGAGACCCCCACCCACAGGTTCGCCGGCCACTTCAAAGTGGGCGCTAGGCGGCGTAAGCGGCGGGCCCGCTTGGTCAGTACCTGATACGTGTGCTGCGGGGTGGCTGCCATGACGTCGAAGACTTGACGGACGAACGCGACCGGCACTTGGGCATGGAACAGGTCACTCATCGAGTTGACGAACACGACACGGGGACGCTTCCAGGTCAGCGGCAACCCGAGACCGTCAGGGTGGACTGTCAACCCAAAACCTGGGCCGCTTGTCCGTGGATCCCCGTCGCGTTGGTACCGAGGCTGACCCATCGCCTTGAGCCGCTTGGCCAAGGTCATCGCGTAACAGTTGTCGCATCCTCGACTGACGCGGTCACAACCCGTCGTGGGATTCCACGTCGCCTCGGTCCACTCGATGGCACTACGGTCACCCATGGCTTATCCTCATCATCTGACACTATTCGGTCGGACGAACTTTATAAACAGTTCGGCGTGCGCGGCATATGCATTGGACAGGTATGCCTACGCTGCGTTCACCTTCCAAGAGAGTCAGGTGGTCTCGCGACGCTGGACTACCTCGAGCAGCGGGCTCGGTGCGCCATGCCAACTAGCCGCCAAGGCATCACGGGCTCGAGTGGCGGCGACGAACAGCAAGGACCGCGCCTTGCGCAGTTCGCGCTCGTACCGCACCGGGTCCTCTTCGCGACATCGTTCAACGCCGGCGCGTGGGAGGATGCCCTCGCTGACTCCGACGATCGCGAGTCGCTGGTACTCGAGCCCCTTGAAGCGGTGCATGGTGCCGACGTGGATGTCACCGTCGTCCATGGGGCCTTCCTTGGTCAGTTCGGCGCAGGTCATACCGGCCTTGGCGGCGAGGTAGTCCAGCACCTGACTTACTCGTTCATGGTCCGCAACACAAACCGCGATGTGTCCCGCAGGATCGACCGAGATACCCTTTTCGCCTGTGGATAGCTCGGCCCGCCAGTCCGCTAGGGTCGCGGCCAGCCCGGCAAGCTCGTTGTTCCACGAGTCATACCCTGTGAAAGTTGGCGAAGGGCCGTGAAGGATCGACCGGTAACCGGCGAGCGTGTCGGTGCCGTCGTTTAGGTCGTCGTAGCTGACGTTGCTGTCCTGCGCGATGAGCAGCGCCTGGGCAAGAATCTCCCGTGTGGTGCGGTAGCTCAGGGTCAACCGAGCCGACCGGCCCCGGATGTGGATGCCCAGTGCGCCGAGAGACACCTGGTGGTTGTAGATCCGCTGGTGGGTGTCGCCCGCGATGAAAAGGTCGTCGGGCAGGCTCGGGTCGGCCATGGCGCGCAGCATCTTCCAGTGGGCGGCGCGGAGGTCCTGAGCCTCGTCGACGACGATGTGCCGGTACCGGTAGCCAAGGCGCATCGAACCCGAGCTGTCACCCGGGGATGAGCCGGGGGCCCGAGGCGCCTCGAACGCCGCAGCTTGATCCATCTCGAAGCGGGCGGCGCGTTCTGCGGCCTGGCCCCAGGTTTCGACACCGAGCTTGTCCAGTCGGGCGGTGAGCTGTTCGATCAGCTTCCAGACCTGGCTGCGCTCGGGGCGAGAGAGGGCACGGCCGCGGCCGGCGCGGCGCACCTGGAAGTAGGCTGAGCGGCTCTGGACGGCCTGGCCGAGGATGACCTGCTCCCATTCCTCGACGAGGAACTCGGCGTCCCAGCGGCGTTCGTCGAGTTCGAGGAGTAGCTGCCGCATCTCCGTGACGGCGGCGTGGTCGCTGATGCGTCGCTTTCGACTGCGCTGAGTGGTGTTCTCGCCGATGACCCGGGCGGCCAACTGGTCGATGTGGGTGACGTCGACCCGCTCCATCAGGTGTGGCTCGATGAGCGAGGCCAACCGAAGCCGGAGGTCGTTGGCGAGGTTGGCGGTGAAAGTCGTCACGAGGATGGGCTTGTCTGTGCCGGGCGGCAGTGCCTGCGCCAGGTGCTTGACCCGGTGTAGGGCGACGACGGTTTTGCCGGTGCCTGGACCGCCGGACACCCGGGCGGGACCGCCGTAGTGCCGTTCGACGATTCTCTGCTGGGCGGGGTGGAGGTAGACGCGCCAGGCACGGAAGTCGCCTTCCTCGATCGCCGCCTGCACGTGCTTGTCGACGGTCGTGACCGTGGTGCGGGCGAACGCGGCCGCCAGGTCTGCTGGGTCCGGTTCTTGTTTGAGCCGGACCGGCGCGGTGATCTCCTCGCGGACCGCGTCGATACTCATCCCAGATGCAAGGCCGTACAGGATGTCCCTGGACAGGGCCGGGGCGCCTTCGAGTAGCTCGTCCAGCTCCGCATCGCTAGTGACGGCCAAGGCTAGGTCGATGAGCTGGTCGGCGACTCCGAGTTCCCGGAGTTGTTGGACGTTGTAGCCGGCCAGCAGCGGCGGCGCAGGCGGCGGCGTCGGCGCTTCCTTTGTCGGTCTCGCCGCCGGGGCGGGTTCGGGTTCGGCGGGCGTGAGAGTGATGCCGACGCGACGCAGGGCGCTGTCGCCGACGACTGCCAGGTCAACGAACTCGATTTCCCCGGTGACCCGGTTGACGGCGACCTGGAGTTGGTCGTAGACGTCCTTGCGGTGCCGGACGGCAACGACGAGCCAGCTCTGGGCGCCGTCGGCGTCGACGCCGACGGGCGCGAGCAGCGCCCGGTACGACTGGTTGATCTTCGCACGGTAGATCCGAGAGTCGCCCTTGAGCTTCTTCAAGTCGAGGCCGGGCTGCTCCGGGTTCTGCCGGAAGAGATGGCAGAAATCGTAGAACTGCGCCTTCACTACGCGGTCGAGCTTGTAGAGCTCCTGTTCGGCCTTGCGGTAGAGGCTGAGCCGGGCGGTGGTCATCGGGTGGAGCCTTCCGTATCGGGCAGCCGGGAGATCAATTCCTTGAGGTGGACCAGCCAGTCCGCTGCCGTGCGTACCGTCCAGCCGGCGTCGATGTACGCCCTATCGCGGCGGCGCGCCTCGTCGCTGTCGGCGCTCGCGTGGTCGTACACGACTGCGATCTTGACATTGGAATCGGCCCAGCCGAAGTCCACGAGCCAGCGCCCCGAGCCCAGCTCGTAGCCGAAGACCGGTGCCCGCTTGCCGCGGGCGGCGAGCTCGTCGGCGAGGCGCAGCAGGTCAGCCGATTCGTCTGGCTCCTCCCGCAGTAATGCCAGGATGTCCTCGTCCCACGCCGTGTCGCGCTGCACCGCCGCGGTGTCGGCGTCGGGTCGTCTTGGGACGGACGCGGTTGACTCCGCGTCGACCTGCGGCGGCCGGCGGCGCGCGCTCAGGTTGCCGATTTCGCCCAGCCCGCCGCAGATGGCTAGCGTCTCGACCTCGAACTCGGCGGCACGGCTGGCCGCCAACTGGACACCGTCCCCACCGCCGTAGGGAAGGAATTGGGTGATGTTGGTCCAGTACAGCCATGCCCGCCAACGCCGCTTGTGCGCGTCGGTGTCCAGAACCTCTGCGGCGTCGTCGAGCACCGCGAGTGCGGACCACCGCAGCCGATCGGTGTCGGCGGCGTCGAGTGCGACGATGATCGGCAGGCCGGTCATCTCGTGTGCGCGGTAGAGGTGGACAGAGGCGTGCTGGTCGATCGCACCCTGGTTGTCGATTGCATCGTGCTTGCCGGCCGGTCCGAGTCGTATCAGCTCCGCACGGAGAGCCTCCACAAACGGGCTACGTTTCCCGGTGGTGATGACGGGGACCGTTCCCGGGACGGCGAGCAGCCCGGTCACCAGCGCGCTCGCCCGGCGTGCCCAGCGGCCGGCATCAGGATCGCGTAGGTAGGCGATCATGGTGTCGATGGGGTTGGCGAATACCGCACCGGGCAGGTGCGCCCGCTGCCCGCCGTACTGCTCGTAGGCCGCTTTGGCTTGTTCCTGCGCCATCCCGGCATAGGGGGGCCAGACGGGGCGGGCCGCCGTGGCGCGGCTCTCGAAGAGGTCGATGTCGGCCCAGGTGATCTGGAAGACGGCGTGGCCGTCGGCGCGTAGGCGGGTGCGTTGGGCGGCGTCGGTCGCGATGCGGTTGTGCTCACGGGTGGCGTGAAACTGGTAGCCCTCCAGGTAAACCTTCACGCTGTGGGTCGGCCCGTCCACCCGGGTGAAGGTGAAGTCGGTGCGGGTGTTACCCATCTGCTGCTGAGCGGTGAGTCGCCAGTGCACGACGTCGGCGCCGGCGGTGAAACGCAGATGTCCACTGGCGTTGCCGTCCTCGTCGAGGGCGACGTCGTCAGTCACCGTGGCCCACTGGCGCAGCACAGCGAGGAACCGCGCCTCCAGGTCAGACTCGACCTGGAGGTCGAGTCCGATCAGCCCGGTGTTGTCGACCTTCTCGGTGTCCCATCCATCGGCACCGTCGCCGGTGAACAGCAGTGACTCGATCATCGCGATGGCCGTACGCCGGGACACGACGTCCTGCAGTACCTCGGGGGTGTAGCGGTGCAGGCACCGGTGACACGCCCGACGCTGTTCCTCCGCGCACGGGCAGTTGCGCAGCGCCTCGTATGCCTTGGCGAGGGTCTCCTTGAAGGCATCCTCCTCCCGTAGCCGGTCAAGGTAGCCAGTGCCGCCCGGCAGTTCGTCGAACACCACCAGGAACCAGCGGCGTTCCCCACTTTTTTGGTCCGGCATGGAGGCGATGGTGGTGTCGAGATGCTGGGGATCTCCGCCGAAATGCAGGTCGACACCCATGCGCAGGGCCGCCCGGAAGGAGTGGACCTTGGCGTCGACGTCCGCAGTTGCGGCCGGCAACAGCACGCGGATCGCCTCGGTGCGCAGCTGGTGGGCCAACAGAACTGGCTCCTGGGTGACCCCAGCGCGTAGCCCTCGCCTCAGCGGGCACCAGGGCCGATGGTGCTTGAGCTTCGGGTTGCGCGCGGCTGAGGAGGTCAGCGCATCGGTGTCGTGGTCGAACACTGGCTTGCCGTCGGCGGTGGCGGCACCGCATCCGGTGCACACATGGAAGGGGTTGAGCCGCACGGTGTGCCCGGCGAAGGTGTCGCGCGGCGGGGCATCGAACCGTGCCGGGCCGACGTTGATGCGGCGGATCATCGCCCGCCGGCAGTAGTCGACGCCGAAGGTCTGGCGGACGTGCCGCCACGAGCCGCTTGCGATGGCATTCTCGGGGAAGTCAACCGCATCGATAACGGTGTAGAAGCGGCGGTCACGCTCGTCCCGGTCGTCGCGGATGCGGGCGTCCTCCCGCCGGTCGCGAGACGTCACCGTCACGGGCTCCACCACATGGAAGAGACAGGAGCCGTCGTCCGCGATCTGGGTGCTGTGGCACCGCGGGCAGGGCGACCGGTCGTTGGCGGAGTCTTCGGTGCGCACGTATCCGCACGCCGGACAGACGCGCCAGCTGTGCCAGTCCGGCCGCCCGTCGGTCATCAGCTCCACGCCGGTGATCTCGTGCCGGTATCCCTGGGCGTAGAAGGCGTTCCCCGGGGCCAACTCCGACAGTGCGAAGCGGCGCGGCCGCTGGTACGCCATGTTCTCGGCGGTGATACGGGGACGTCTGGTCTGCGGGTCGACGACCCCGTCCTCGCCGTACACGGTGGCCGACAGGGTGGTGGTCGTATCGATCAGCGCGTAGTTCGGCAGCAGACCCAGGTCGCACAACGCGGCCTGCGCCGCCGTATCACCCCGCAACAGCAGCCGCTTGCCCACGACGCGTCGTTCGGCGTCGAGCTCAGCCTTTTCCTTGGTCTGCTCCGGGTCCGTGTCGTGCAGCTCGGCGTGCGCCTCGTCGATCGCCCGCAGCCGGGTCCGGAGAAGCTGCTCCACCCGCTTCCACTCGCGCTCAGCCTCCTCGACCGCCGAGACCAGCCCGTGAGTGGCGAACGACTTCAATTCCCCCTTGACGTGGTCGCTGACTCCCGTGGAAAACAGCTGGAGGAAGCCCCCGACCAGGGTGGTCCCCTGCGCCGTGGCGACCTGCACGAGATCCGTGAGGTAGCCGGACGGGCCGAACAGCGCGGGTGCCCGGCGCGGCAACGGCCGCAGCACGATCCCGTCGGCGCGGACGAGCTTCTGGGCGGCTGCGAGGTCGAGCAGGTGCGCGACGTACTGGCGGCGAAGGATCTCCACTGCCGACAGGTAACAGCCGGGCGGCACGATGGCCCCGGCCATCAGATCCTTCGGCCGATCCAGGAAGTACAGGTCGCGCCGCCGCCGATCTGGGATGGTCAACAGGAAGGCGTTACCGGTGCGGCGACCGGCCCGGCCGGTCTGCTGGGCGTAGCTGGCGGGCCGGCGCGGCAGCGCGGCGAGCACCACCGCCGAGAGGTCGCCGATGTCGATGCCCATCTCAAGCGTTGGCGTGCAGGACAGCACGTTCGGGTCGTTGTGCCGGGCGTCCTTGTCGTCACGGCTGCGTTTGAACGCCGCCTCGACGCGTTCCCGCTGTGGCCGGGTCAGCAGACCGGTGTGCTCGGCCGTCACGATCTGGTAAGTGCCCGCCCGGCGGTACAGCCCTCGGTAGTAGTCGCGGGTGTAGTCGCGGTCGCGGTGGTGGCGGCCCAGGCCGTCCGGGCGGTCACCGGCCACCAGGCGGCCCGTGCGGCAGCGGTACGACGGACACGGCTGTTCACGCCACTGGTCCAGCAGTGACGGATGGACGGTCTGCTCCCAGGAGCAGACAGGGCAACGTACGAACGACTCCTGTACCTCGTCGTCGCCGAGCAGCAACGCCTCGATGTTGCCGGGCCGAAGCCCATAGACCCGGGCGGAGGTGTCGTTGGGCGTCCGCACCGACAACAGACCAGCCGAGGTGAGCTTGGGCAGCAGCAGGCCCCAGAACTCTCCGGTCACCTCCCGGGGCAGCGCGAGGCAGCGACCCGCCCAGCGCTCGTACCAGGACAGCCGACCGGCGGCGATGTCGAACTCGCTGCCAGCCTTTGGCTGGGCGAGCAGGAACACCGGGGCAGCGACGTTGCTGGGAAACGCCCGCATCCCCACTGGCCGCTGTCCCCAGATGAAGTAGCGGCTGGTGCCCGCCTCGTTGATGTACTGGTCCAGCCACGTGTGCGCGACCGCGCCGCGTGTGCGCAACCGCTCGAGGACGACACGCAGGAAGGCGAGGTACCGCGCGTCGTCCTGCGTTTCTAACGGCAGCCCGTCGTGCTCCAGCCCGGCGTGGACCTCCCGAACGAGCGCCGCCGCAGCGACTGGGTCGGAAATGCGCACGTGGGCAACGGCAGTGCGGGTCAGCTCCAACGTGCGACCGTTGCGCGAGCGGAACCCGAACTCCATCAGCGTCTCGAACGCCAACCGCTGTCCGATCAGCTTCCAGGTCGCCAGGTCTCCACCGCGGGCACGCCCGGACAGCAGCCGGTCCACTCCACGCAGGCCGTGCAGGTCCGGCGGTACGACGGCAGCTAGCGTCTCCCGGTCCGTGGTGGCCTCCACCACGTCGGCAATCAAGTCGTTGAGCGCCCTGCCGTCGCGTTCGGTCAGGTGCGCCGCCAGCAGAGCCCGCAACGAGAACGTATATGAGCGGTTGGCGACAAACCCGGCACGGTGGGCGGCGTCCTGGACCGAGTCGTTGAACATCAACGTCTTGTCCTCGCCGAGCCCCTTATCCAGCTCGCCGCCGGTGAACAGCTGCGTGATCGCAGCGGCCGCCACCGCAGCCGCTCCCGTGCCGAGGAACCGGATCGCATTGCGCTCCCCGCAGGCGGGACACCAGTCCTCACGCGCCGCAGTGTTCGCCGTCGCACCGACGTTAGCCAGCACAAACGCTGAGTCCCGCGCCGTCAACCGGGGTTCCCCGATACTGGCGTCGTAGTCACGAGCCGGGTCAGAAGGTCGCAGCCGTTGACGGACAGCGTCCAGCACCAGCAGCGTTCCGGCCACGCCGTGGGACGTGGGCGACCCGCTCGGAGCATGACGGGCGCTTGCCGGCATGAGTACCGGTCGCAAGCCCTCGCGCGCCTCCCGGTCCGTAGCGGCGATCAGGTAGCGGACACGCACCTTGTCCTGACCCGCCGCGGCCCGGCGGATCTTGAACGTGTCGAAGTGCACCTCCCCGTCGTCGCTCTCGGGTGAGAACACCGCCCAACCCGACCGCCCACAGGACCGGCAGTAGACCGCCGGCAGGAACAGGTTCGCGGACTGCCCAGCCGTGGCCGTGGTGGCCGGCACGATTGGGCTTCCGTTCCGCGCCGCGCTGTCCTGATTGCCGGCGACGTCCCAGCGGAACTCCGCGCGAGGCCACGGCAGGACGCCACGCAACAGGCGGGTCACCGCACGAGCCCACTGGTGCACCTCGACGTGCACGAACGGCCGCACCTCGCCGGGCTTGGCGCCCGCCTGGCGAGCGTAGGACAGCAGCGCCACGAACCGGGCAAGTGCTTCGGCGGCCTTCTCCGGCTGCCGCGCAATCGTTGCTGCCCAGCCGGACGCGCCGGCCCGCCACATCGTGTCGAGTACCTCCGCACTGCTTCTCAGGTCCCCGCTGAACGCCATCAGAACGGCCCGGGTAAACAGGTGCCGCTTCAGATGGCTGGCCAACAGCACCTGATCCGGAATTCGGACCGCCGTAACCGCCTCGATTAAGTCCAGCAGCGCGTCCTCGCCGGCATCCGGATCGGGCAACGCCAGGATCTCCTCCGGCGACGGCAGCGGCAGCGCCAGATCGAGGTCGTCCATCGCGATGAACTCGTCAACCGCCAGCCGGTCCTCACCAACGATCGAGTCGGGAGTGAACTCCGCACCGAAGACATCGGTCGCCACGTCGAGAAGACTCGCGATCGCCTTATCGTCGGTGGCCGACGCCAGCGTCGCCGACGTCGCCACCGGGCAGATGTCGCCGAGTGGCCGCTTCTCGTCCGGCGAGCCGACCGCAGCCGCGAGGCGGCGCAACAGCATCGCCACGTCGGTACCCTGCGCACCGTCGTAGGTGTGGAACTCGTCGACCACCACATACCGGATGTCGGCGTCATGCCACAGCGGCCGGTCATCGTCACGCTGCAGCAGCAGGTCCAGCATTTTGTAGTTGGTGATGAGGATGTCGGGCGGCGTGAGCTGCATCTCAGACCGCTTGGTGCGTACCCGGTCGTAGCGCAGCACCGCCCGGTCACCGATGTACAGCCCGGCCGATACACGGCCGAGCTGGTCCTGGTTGCCGATGAGTAGCTCGTTGAGCCGCTGGGCCTGGTCGGTGGCTAACGCGTTCATCGGGTACAGCAGGATCGCCTTGACACCGGCCTTGCCGGCGGCGCGCTCCCGACGGCAGTGGTCCAGCACCGGGTAAAGGAACGACTCGGTCTTACCCGAGCCGGTGCCGGTGGTGATCAGGGTCGGCTGCGGCGTGTGCCCGTCGACGGAGCTCAGGCGTGCGAAGGCTGCCGCTTGATGGGCGTAGGGGGTCCAGTCTTCGCGCCGCCACTCCAGGTGCCGCTCCCAACTTGGTGCGGCCAGGGTGAACGGCGTGCGGATCCGCAGGTACGGGCCTCGGAACATGCCCGTGGTCTCATCGCCGAGGAACCGGTGCAACGCTTCCCGAGCGCCCTCGTCGGCCAACGCATAGGTGGTCGACAGGTACTGGAGCAGGCTCTCCTTCAGTGCCCTGGCCTGCAAGGTAGGCCTCACGGTGCGTTCACCTCCGGGGCTGCGGGATCCCAGTCACCCCGGGCGATCGCGGCGTCCAGCCGGGCCTGAAAAACGGCGTGCGCCGCCCGCATCTCGATCTCCCGGTCAGCCTTATAGAACGGCGGCGTGTAATCGTCGGGCGTCGGCGCGTTAACGGGGTCCTTCTGGTACGCCTCGAACTGCGCCCACGTCTGCTTGGTCTGCCGCTGGCCGGCCGTCCGGGCGTTGCCGGCGAGCTTCCACCCGTCGGCGTCGAACCACGTGACGGCCTCGTACTTCTGCAACACCGGGAAGCGCCCCCGGTACGCGGCGATGAGCGCGTCGGCGCTGATGCCCAGCCAGACCGCGACCAGGGCGTCGATCTCCACGAGCGCGGACCGCCGTGCCCGCTCGGTACGCAGCGGCGTTTCGGGCCGCCAGTCCGGAGTGACGTCGTTGAGCGGCGGTAGGCCCGCCCAGTCAAAGACCCACGTCTCGCCGTCCAGCCACGCCGGGTCGAACAGCTCCGCCCACAGGTCGGCGTACGCGCTGGTGAGGCAGTTCAACCGCAGGGTACGCAACAGCAGCGCCGACGCGAGCGGGTGGTTCTCGTGCGGAGCCGGCATCGCCTTAGCACCGCCGATTCGAAGGTCACCACGCCCGGTAGTGCGGACGAAGTAGTCCAGAGGTAGCGAGGCCCAGAAGCCTTGGACCAACGTCACCATGCGTTGATCACGCAGCACAAGGCTGTGAACAGCATCCACGTGCGTTGGTCCGGGTGGGATGATTGCCGAGTACAAGGCGCGCTCGCTGTTGGACGAAATCTGTCGTCTCCAGGCCAGGCGGTAGAACTCTACGTACGGCCGGCGTGCCTGCTCGGTCAGCAGCGTATCGACCCGCTCTTCCTCGACGTCCGTCTCGGGAATCCCGAGTCGAACCGCAACCTGCGCCCGAGCCTCGGCCACCGCTTCGGCATCCGCTCGAAGGCGCGGCAACTTTTGGTGATCCACCCACCGATCTTGCGCTTCCCGGAACGCCGCCTCGCGTCCGGGGACGCAGACGTACTCCGTGTCGGGCACGAAATCGGATGGCAGGCTGACCAGGTCGTAGCCGTAGGGATCGTTGCTGTTGGCATCATGGCGTTTGAAGATCGGAGTGGCGGTGCTGATCTGGATGCCCTTGAGCACAACCTCGCTCCAGGCAACCGGCTGGTACTCACGTCCGGTTGCAGCGTCGGCCCGGTTGTACTGAATCAGATTCGTCTTCTTTGCGCCTGACTCGTCGTAACCGCGGGTGATGGGTGGCGTCAACTCGGCAAGTCGTAGCGGATAGGCGGCCAACGCCTCGATGGCGGCGGCCTCGGCGGTGCTGACCGGAAACAACAGCCGGGCGTGGGGAAGTGGCCGGTCCTTCTCGTCCAGCAGCTTTCGCCACACCGCCAGCACGTCCTCGGTGACCGTGACGACGCGGCTCCGGTGCGGCCGTTCGTCGAACTCCCGATGCTGGTAGCGGATCCCAGGTATCTCTCCGGAGCCGTCGTGGGCCCGGGAGTGCTGCAGCGCGCTGGTGGACACCAGCCACGAGAGGTGGTCGAAGGAGATCTTCCCCAGACGGCCATATACATGGACGCCAAAGTGGGTAGCGTGTCCCACCGGCTCTGGGAAAAAGCGTTGACCTGCGTTGACAAAGTCACCGTGGATGCGTAGCCGCCGATATGCCTCGGCCCGCAGCGGCCCCTCCTTGTCGCCAGTAAAGTGGCTATCGGGGTGCAGGAGGCCGACCGTGCCGTTTGTTGACTGGTGGGCCCAGACCTGGCACATGAACGCCCGGTAGAGGTCTGGCTGCGTGCCGACGAGCAGCGGATATCCTTGCGAAGACCCGAAGAAGGCGACCTGGCCACTCGTCGTGGTCAGCTCGCGCATCACGTACTTCCGGACCTCTTGCCGCTCCAGCAACTGCTGGCGGCGACGGTCCTTCTCCTCCTGGGCTGGCTTCTCCTCCAGCTCGAACCAGGGCTCGTACTCGGCCAGCACAGCGTCTTCATCCCACCGGGGCCGCACCCACGGCGGGTTGCCGACCTGGAGGTCGAAGCCGCCGTTCTCGGCGAAGACCAGCGCGAAATCCAGCTCCCAGTGCAGGAATGCATGCCGATCGGTGAGGTCCCGCACGACCCGTAGCCACGGGAACCGCGCCTCCGGCTCGCCGTTGTCCATGCCCATGAAGAGGACGAGATTCTCCTCGAACTCCTTCAGGTTGTCGAGGTCGTCGTACTTGTCGAGCAACGTGCCATCCGGGACGTCAGCCGCGCCGAGCATCGCATCGAGGAAGTCGAGCCAGTCGTCGAGGTTCGTCAGCGGGATCACCGGACGGCGAGCCGGCTGCTTGGGCTTCGGCATCTTCTTCGGCTTCGCCTTGGGCGTGGCGGCCGACGTCGCCGCAGCGGCTTCCCAGTCCGCCTCGTCCAGCGACATCTGCTCACCGTCGAGAGGGAAGAGCGTCATCGCCTGAACGAAGACTGGTGCCGCTAACGGCTGCTCGTCGGCTGCGGCTGGCCGCTGGCTGCCTTCGTCGCCGGCAGGCGCGAGGTCGGCCGACGCATCGCCGATGCCGCCGAGCATCTCGGCGAGCGTGTCCACGCCGACCTCCGCGGCATGCGCGGCGTACTCGGGGTCCGTGCTGTCGAGCAGGCCGACCCGGCCGGCGGGCCAGAACCACAGGGCGCACCAGGCGTCCATGACGGTCTTCAGCCGCCGGTACGGGGTGCCGGCAGCCTCGAACAGCTCGGCATACACCTTCTCCTTTGACACGGCCTGCTCGGGCCGCCGGAGGAAGGCGTACTCCGGGTCGGCGGGGTCGGCGCCCCAGACGGCGAGCCGGCGGGCGATCTCACGCTCGGAGAGTTCCATCCGCTTGACCACGCACGACCACAAGAACTCGGCCCGCCGGGCGGCGTCGCGCAGCCTGGTGAACTGGGAGGCCTTCTCCATTTGCCGGTTGTCGGTGCGTTTGTCGATCTTCGGTGTGCCGTCGGCGTTGAGGTGGGCGGTGCTGCGGGTTGGTCGCTGGAGGAGCCCTCTCCGCCAGGCGGCCAGCCGGTCAACCTCGTCCTTGGCGAGCTTCTTGGCTTCGGGGGAGTTGGTGATCGCCGCCCATCCGGGTGAGGGCAGCAGGAAATGGTGCACCGCATCGTCGGGTAGCGGCTGCGGTTGGCCGTCGCGGCGCAGCGGTAGCGGCGTCGGCGCGAGGCCGCCCTTGGCCTTCAGCCAGGCCTTGTCCGGCGAGCAGAGGTCATGGGCGGTGTAGATGGCGCGGCGGGCGCCGATGAGCGAGTTGCCACGGCGTAGGTGCAGCCCGAACCACGGCGCCTGCATGCCCGGGTGCATGGTGTTTAGCCACAGCGAGACCTCGGCCAGCTCGCGTCCGGTGGCGTTCAGGTCGACGCCGTACGCGTTGTGCAGGGCGATGTACGCCTTGGCCTTCTGCTTCTCGGTCAGTACGTCGCTCGCGGGAATCGAGCGGTCCAGCTCCTTCTGCCGTCGGCGCAGGTACTCCTCGGCCAGTTGGTTGATCGCCTCGTTAAGGAAAGCACCGGAGCCGAGCGCTGGCTCGCAGATCTTGTATGACAGCAGCTTGGCTGCGCGTGTCGTGTCGGCGTCTTGGCTGAGTAGCTCCTTGAGTGCCAGCTCCACCGTCACCTTAGTGAGCGACTCCGGGGTGTAGTACGACGCTGAGGTTTCGCGTTCCCGGCCGGAGAGTCGGTAGACGAAAGAGCCGCGCTCGTACCTCTTGGCACCGCGCAACCCGTGGCGCGCGTCCTCCTCGTCGTAGTGGACCAACGTCTCATCGGGGTAGTCGTTCTGCCGACGGGCGGGGATGAGCCAGGAGCCCTCCTCTGGATCGCCGTCCTTGGCGACTTCGCACAGCTCCTCGTCGGCGATGATGCCGGTGTAGGACATCAACCCCTCGTACACTGCGCCGAGTTCGTTGATGCCGAGGTTTCGGTACGACACAAAGCCGCCCCGCTCGCCGGGCCGGCCCTTCTTCATGGTGAGCAGTCGCAGGACGCGGTGCAGGGCAGAGTTGCGCAGGCGCAGGTCGAGCCAGCGCGGCGCTGTCTCCTCGTCGCACCGCGGGTCCATTACTCGCTGGCCGATGAGCCTAATCGAGTCCGGATCGAACAGTTCACTGCTTAGCGGGTCGAACCGCAGGCCGATGTCCTCACTGCGCCGCTCCGCCTTCTCCCTACGGGTCTGCTCGTCGTCGACAGGCTGGTCGTCGTCCGGCTCGGTACCGTAGCGGCGATGACCGAAGTTGACCTTGTTGAATAGCAGGTCGAGCGACTGGTAGAGGTGGAGGCTGTGCTTTGCTTCCTCCTCGACGAGCTCCTCGTCGCGGGCGACCAGCTCGCGCAGCCGCGCGACTGAGTAGCCGGTCTCGTAGCTGCCGTCGTCAGCGGGCAGGATGCCAAGCTCGGGACGGGCCTCGGCGTAGAGCAGGAACAGGATCCGGTAGAGGTACCGCAGGCAGTCGCGGGTCAGCTCCCGGGCAAATGGCAGGCGCGGGTCCTCGATGTCTGCCGGGGTGACATCGTTGACGGGCTCGGCCATCCGCCGCAGGACCTCGCCCGCGATGATCTCGACGGCGCGTTGCACGCCATGCCGCAGCTCCTTGGATACCCCGACGGCATTGACGGTGGAGCCCTTGAGTAGGGCATCCATCACCGGGGCGCTGTCGTTCTCACCGGGGCACAGCATCTCGCGGCAGAAGAGAGCCGCGATCGTCGCGAGCTCGCCGAACTGGGCTCGGTCGTTGCGTTCGAGCGCGGCGTCGAGATTGGCGGCGAGGTAACGCCCCTCGGCCCACGAATTGCGGTCGGTGAGCACGATGACGCCACCGTGCAGCAGCAGCACGAACCGTGGGGGTGGTCCCTCGGGCGTGCCGATGTTGGTCTGGAAGAGCCACGAGGCGAGAGCCGCGCCAGTCTCGTAACTTTCGGCGGCGTTGACCCGCAGCGGTGACAGCAGCCGTCCGGCCCCGGCTGGGTCGAACGCGGCGTCCCCATCGGCAGCCCACCCACAAGCCAGCGCCACGATGCCAGCACCGTGGTAAGCAACAGGCACGGCGTGCTCGCGGCCGGCCCGGTGCACGGTCAGCTCAGTGCGGACGGGCTGGTAGCCGAGCGCGCGCAGCACGACGTCGTGCCACTCCTCCAGCCGCTTCCGCCACTCCGAATCGTTGTAGGTGCCCAGGTTGAGTAAGTCATATGGGTCGGGCTGCGGCCCTGCGGCGAAGTAGCCACGGACGTTTGGCGTCAGGTACTCGCGGCGCAGTGCCCGCACCATCTGCCGGGGGGTCATCCGCTTGTCGTACTCGTCGCCTTCGCGGATCGCCCACGTGGCGAACAGCCGCTTCTTAAGGTCGACGGCGAGCTGGTCGGCGAAATAGTGAGCGGCGAGGTACTCGCCCCGGTTGATAATCGAGTCGAAGACGGTCATCGGTCCCCACCTTCCGCCGCACTGTCGGTCGGCTCGAGGACCGCCAGCACACGCAGCATGGGATTACCCACGGTTTCCAACGCCTCCACCAGGTGCCGCAGGCGCTCGGCAGTCTCGTCGACCGCCTGTTTCGCGGAACTTCGCGGCGCGACGAACAGGGCTTCCTGATGCCACGTGCCGATGCGCTCACGGTACGGGGCCAGGATCGTCGACACCTCCTGCCGGTAAGCCCCGCTGCGTTCGTCCACGTACCGGCGGGCCTCGTTGACGGCGGCCGGGACCAGCTTGGCCAGCCCTGGTAGGTCACGGGGTTGGGCGCGGCCCGGCATCTGGGGGCCCACCCCCCATTGGTCAAGCAGCACCGGCGTCAGTTCCACGACACGCGGGTGCCTCGCCAGCCCGGTAACCGCCATCCACTTAACGAGGGTGGGGCGACCGAGGGCGTTGGAGCACACCCCCTGGATAAGGAACACCGGCTCCTCAACTGCTGCGGCCATCACCAGTGCCTGGTGCCGGCCGACCTCCACGAGCACCTTGTCAGTGAGCCAGTCCAACACGGGATGTACGTCAGTCACGTAGGAAACGTTGGGCCACTGCGACTTCGAGGTTTCCCGCGCGGCCCGCAGCCGGGCGTCAGCGAGCGACTTGGCGAAAGTGACGCGCACCCGCCCTGGCTCGCTCTTCGTCGGCAGGACCCGCTGCTCGTTCAGGTACGACCTGGGCAACGACCGCAACCTGTGCAGCAGATCGGCCGGCGGTTCGAAGGCGATCGTGCCGTCGTCGTCACGCCGCAGCGACAGGTGGTCTTCCGGATTCGGCCGGCACACCTGGCGCAGCGCCTCCTCGAAGTAGTCCTCTGTAGATCGGAACAGGGACAGGACGGTGGCCGCCTGGACCTCGGGACGTTCCGGAACGGCGCCCACCTGGCCCAACAGTCCGGCCAGGAAAGCCGATCCGCTCTGCCGTGACCTGTTGATCGACTGCTCGACCGTGCGGTTGGCGATCAGGTCCTGGACCAGCCTGTCCTCTTCCTCCCGGGCTCGGTAGAGGCCCGTGATCGCCTCGGCGGACCCCTCGATCTTGTGAGCCTCGGCTTCTCGTACCAGCAGCTTCTCCCCGACGAGCCGGTCGTCCAACGTGCGCAGCCGGCCCGTCTCCTCGTCGGTCTTCCACGGCAGATCGCAGGTGAGGATCAGCGCGCGGAACTGGGGCTCGTGCTCTTGGCCGTAGCGGTCGATTCGACCGTTGCGCTGCTCGATTCTGATCAGGGACCACGGAAGGTCGTAGTGGATAAGCCGGTGGCACTGCTGGTGCAGGTTCACGCCCTCTGAGGCGATGTCACCGGTGAACAGCATGCGTACGGGGTCGTCACGGAGCCCGAACCGCTCGACGATGCTGTTCTGTTCCTCGTCGACCGTGGAGTCTCTGTGCATCACCTGGGCCACGCCGCCGTATCCCAGCCATGGCCTTCGCTCGTCTGGGCTCGAGCCGCGGCGGAAACCCAGTGCCTCCGGGACGGACTCGGCCAACCAGTTAAGCGTCGGGATGCTCTCGGAGAACACCACGACGCGAACATCCGAGCCGGGGCCTACACCCATGTCTCGCAGCTCGTCCACGAGGGCGCGGAACTTGGCCGCCTCGTCGTCTCGGATCCGTGCCACCAGGTCTCGCAGCGTCAAGAGGGCGTCCCGCTCCGCCTCGCGGGCGGCCGGCTCGGCCAGCTTGCTCCGCAGAGAGTCTTTGAGTGTCCGCAGGCGGGTTTCAATCGTCGCCAACAGGGCGTGGTGCGACGACAGGAACGACTTAAGTAACCGGTACGGGACGAGCTGGGAGGTGCTGACGGACGGGCCATTCCCGTCGCCGGGGATCCAGCGGGCACCCAACTCCGCCAGCACCGCCGCCTCGCCGTCGGTCGCCGCTACCTCAATCGGTTGGGACGGGCCACGGTCGGCCCAGCTGCCGCGCAGGCCGTCGCGCACCTCCGGGGAGGTCTTGGTACGACGGATGTATAGGTGGCGCAGCTTGTTCACGTCGTATTTCGCCGGATCGGCGATGGCGGCCTCATCGAGCATGCGGATCAGCTCGGCGAAAGACGCCGCCTGGCCGCTGTGCGGGGTGGCCGAGGCCAGGATGAGGGCGTCCGTGCGGCGGGCGAGCAGCTGAGCCAGTCGGTTGTTTCTGGTTGCGCGGTTTACCAGGTTGTGTGACTCGTCGATGACGACGGCGTCCCAATCAGTGCGCTCAAGGTGAGAAGCATAGGTGTCGCTCTTCAACGTGTCGATCGAAATGATGGCACGCTTGAAGTACGCGAAAGGGTTGCGTCCGGCCGGGATCTCTCGCTGCATCCGTTGAATGCCTGTGGAGTCCAACCGCACCAGCGGGATGGCGAAGCGGGTCCACAGCTCACGCTGGAACTGCTCTAGGACATGCTGGGGGGTGACGACCAGGATGCGCTCGCCGCGGCCGCGGCGGATAAGCTCGGCCAGCAGAATGCCAATCTCCAGCGTCTTACCCAGGCCCACGACGTCCGCGATGAGGATGCGCGGCTGCGGGTTTTGCATCGACAACGCTAGTTCCGCCGGACGAAGCTGGTGGACCTGGTGGTCCATGAGGAAGCCATTCGCCAGCGCCAGCCCTCGCTCTGTCTGCGGCAGCGGAGTTTTGCGAAACACGGCCTCCAGATACAGCCGGGCGCGACGATGGTTCGGCGAGTCGTCGGCGATCAACTTCGTATCGCGCGGGTCCAAAACGCGGATGTCGTCGAGCCGCTCGAAGAACACCGCCTCGACGCCGCGGACGAAGGACGACACACCGGTGACCTCCACCATCAACCCGTCGCGGCTAGTCTTCGTGATCTTCCGAACGAGCCACAGCTCGTCGCGGACCAACACCTGCGCACCCGGTGGGTACCCCGCCGATGTCCCTTCGTTTCGCTCAACGACCTCGGCTTCGATGCTCACCCCGGCTTCGACCTCTTTCCGCTCTTGAAGCTTCGACAGCTCACCCACGGGCGTCACACCCTAGTCACAGACTGATCTGTACCCCGTACTGTCTGCGCAGTTCATCGGCCACACGGCTCGAAGCAGGGGGCCGGTCCGGTCCGCGCCGGGGTATCGGCTCGTGCCCCAACGACGTAACGGACGTTCCCGCCAGCACCGTACGCTCCGGCGTCTGCGGATCACTCAGGGAGGGCTTACTGTCGCTGTCCTGTGACCGCGTCGGCTCATCGACAGGTGTCGACAGCGGGCCGTCCAGTGGACTTCGATCGATGTCGTGAGAAGAAGGAAGCAGGTCGTCCAGCCGCGCCTCGATCGACGGTGAGAGCCGGTGCTCGGCAGCAGCGGGCTTGCGGCCTGCGGTGCGTGCGACAAGGGCCAGCCGCGCGTCGGCCGGCTTCAGCCCTGCGCCGCCGAGTAGGCCCGCGCAGCTTGCCGCGACGTCCGTGACGGTCGGCCGGTCCTGCGGCTCGTACGCCAACATCGATTCAATCAGCGGCACCAGGGTGGCTGGTACCCCGCTCAGATCCGGAGCGACCTGGGAATTGGTTACCTGGGCGGCAATGGCCTGCCATTGCCGCCCCTCGTATGGATAGTGGCTTGCCGCGGCGTACAGCAGAACCGTGCCCAATGCGTAGACGTCCGCCGCCGGCGTGACCCGTGGGTTGCCGCCGGCCTGTTCCGGCGGCATGCAGCGAACCGTTCCAATGATCATGCCGGGGTGGGACAGCGAGTCCTGCGTGGCGTCCACGAGTGCCGCCAAACCGAAGTCGATGATCATCGGCCCGTCCGTGCCAAGGATGATGTTCTGAGGCTTCAGGTCCCGGTGTAGCAGGCCAGCCTCGTGGACGGCCGCCAGTCCTTCGGCCAGCAACGCGCCGAGGCTGGCTACCAAGGGCAACGGCAGCACACCTTCGGACTCGATGTGGTCCAGCAGCGTGGCTCCCGCGACGTACTCCATGGCCAGCCACGGCCGCCGCGCGTAGGGATCCGCGTCTAGGAACCGTGCTACCCGGTTGGTGCCGATTACGGTCCGGGCAATCAGCGCTTCTCGTTCAAATCGGGCACGCGTGGCCTCGTCCAGCCGGTCGCTACGGATCACCTTCACCGCTACGGGCGAGCCGGCCGGGGAGTATGCGAGGAAGACCTCTCCCATGCCGCCCGAGCCGAGACGGTGCGCTACCGTGTAGCGGCCGATTTGGGCGGGAATATCTTCCATGCAGAGCTCATGCCTTTCCACACGCTCCGACCCGGATTCGTGTTGAGGCTAGTCTGCCCGATCTTCGGCGTCCACACGAAGCTCGAACCCCATCAGTGCCCGGCCGCACAACACTCGTAACTATTTCTTCGGTCGGAACAACCAAACGGCCGATCGACGCTGGATGGTGGGCTCATGAGTAGCTACCTGGCTCCCCGGGGCATTCCCTGTCGCCTGTGGCAGTGATGTCATTCCGTGGCCACCTGGCCCGGCCCGCGCTGCGGTCTTCATGCCAAGGGGAACCGTCATCGGTCAGGAGGACGATCTGGTCGACCTCGGGGTGGTACCCGAGGACGGGCTCGTTCCCGGTTCCCTCCGGTGTCATCAGCACGGGCTTGCGGAGGCGGCGGCCGATCGTGGTGAGGAACCGGAAGAGCAGGTCCACCTGGTGTTGGCCCTGCAGTTCACGCAGGTCGACGTCGAAGTCGATCTGTTCGGCCTCGTACGGTCGGAAGATCGCGAGTATGCCGGGGGCTGGTCGAACGTTGAGCTGGACTCCGACCTTGTCGGGGACACCGAGTATGTCGTCCGCGGTGGTCGGCAGGGGGTGTTGCTCGTCGTCGATCAGGTACGCGACCTGCCAGTCTTCGGACTGTAGGAGGTCGAGGAGTTTCTGCCAGTCGGCTGCGGTTGTCGCAGGGATGTGTATGTCCGGTAGGGCGCCGTTGAGGTAGGGGTCGAACCATACCTTGATGTCCTCCCACAGCAGGTCGCTCACATGGGGATGGTGCCAGGGCGGTTCCTCACCCGTGCGGGGGGGACTGCCCCGGGTTCGGTTGACTCGCGGGGCTGAACGGTTCAGGCCGCGTGTGCGGGTCTGTTGATTGTCTCAAACTCGATGGGGGTGAGCCGGCCGAGGCGTTGTTGGCGTCGGCGGCGGTGGTAGGTGCGTTCGATCCAGGTGACGATGGCCAGGCGGAGGTCGTGGCGGGTGGTCCAGCGTTGCCGGTCCAGGACGTTGCGTTGTAGCAGGGCGAAGAACGATTCCATCGCGGCGTTGTCACCGCAGGCGCCGACGCGGCCCATGGAGCCGACCAGTCCGTTGCGGTGCAACGCTTTCACGAACTTCCTGGAGCGGAACTGACTGCCTCTGTCCGAGTGCACGATCGTCGCGGCCGGGTTCCGCAGTCGGGTGGCGTTGGACAGCGCCGCGACTGCCAGGGAGGCTTTCATCCGGGAGTCGATGGAGTAGCCGACGATCCGCCCGGAGTACACGTCCTTGACCGCGCACAGGTACAGCTTGCCCTCGGCGGTGGGGTGTTCGGTGATGTCGGTGAGCCACAGCCGGTTCGGGGCGTCGGCGGTGAACCGGCGGTGCACCAGGTCGTCGTGTACCGGCGGTCCGGCCCGTCTGGTCAGGCCCTTGCGTTTGGCGAAGACCGACCAGATGCGCTGTTGTGAGCACAACCGGGCGACCCGGTTACGGCCGGCGGTGATGCCGTGGGCGGGGAGTTCGTCGGCGATGAACCGGTAGCCGAACGCCGGATCATCATGGTGGATGTCCAGGGCGGCGTTGACC
>NZ_JBEPEQ010000066.1:0-34710 GCF_040300925.1 Micromonospora sp. NPDC000207 | reverse complement strand
CGCGCCGGTGGCACCGTCCCGGGCAGCGGGCGCGGACGGGGCCCACCCCCACCGTGGGGCCCGTTCCCCCACCGGGGAACGGGCCCGACCCCTTCTCTACACGTACGGTGGGGCCAGGTACGCCGCGCGCAGTGCGGCCAGCCCGGTCCCCTTCGGGTTCAGGGTGCCCCACCCCGAGTTGAAGTAGTTCGTCCGGACGATCCTCGGCCCCCGCTCCGCGTTGAGCGCGGCGACCGCCGCCGGCACCTGGGCGATCCACCCGGCCTGGTCGGGCAGTTCGGCCGCCCGGACACCCCACTCCGCGACCACCACCGGCCGGGACAGGGCCACCGGGCCGAGGTCGGCCACCGCCCAGTCCCTGGTACGCCGGAACCGCCCCAGCGGGGTGTGGCCCGGGTCGGTGCCGTAGACGTTCCACTGGAGCAGGTCCAGTCGACTCATCAGCGACTCCGGGTGCAGCCGCTGGAACGCGGCCCGGTTCCACCCGCCCACCCCCACCGAGAAGGTGGTGCCCTCGGGCAGTCGCCGGGCCCGGAACCAGTCGACGACGTAGCGCACCGCACTCACCGCGCGGGTGTCCGCCTGGGCCCAGGTGTACGCGGTTCCGGCCTCGGTCGTGCCGAACTCGTGGTCGGTGTCCAACTCGGAGGCGACCTGGATGTTCACCCCGAAACCCATCGTCCGGTACTGCGACAGGGCCCGCGCCAGGAGGCCGTCGCACTGGCCGGCGAGCACCTGACCGTATCCGTACGCCCGGGGCCAGGTGGTGCCCGGCCGCTGCTGGATCGTCATGTCGGGGGCGGGAACCGTGTACCTCACCCCGTCCACTGTGAAGCTCTGCGGCCCGGCGTCCGGGGCACCGTAGTGCTTGAGTTCCAACACCATCGTGACCTCGACGCCCTGCCGACCGAGGGTCACCAGCCACTGCCGCTGCCAGCCGGGGAAGGTGTACCCGTCGGCGAGGCTGCGGTACTGGGTGAGGGAACGGAAGTTCCCCCCGGCGATGTCAGCCGTGGGGTCGGCACCCCCGGAGAGGTAGTACCCGCCGAGCACCGGCGCGAGGACCGTGTAGTCGACGTACGCGGAGGCGGTGGCCCCGGCGGCGTCGCGGACCGCGACGGTGACCCGGGGCATCAGGCCACCGCCTGGTACCGGGCTGTCGACCCGTCGTCGGACAGCGACGTCCAGGCGCGTGCCGAGTCGTCGGTGACTGTCACTGTGAGCTGGTCGAAGGTGGTCCTGACGCGGACCGGGACGCTGCTGTTGCCGTCGGCGTCGGTCACCACGACGGTGACCGTGACGGGCCGGGAGTCGGCGTCGGCGTAGCCGACGGTCAGCACCATCGGCTCGCCGGTGACGAAGGTGGACTTGTTCAACCTGGCGGTGACGGTAGGAGTGGCCATCCCCGCCTCCCTTCTTCCAGCCGGTCCCCCGTGTGGGGGACCGGCGGCTGGCCTGGGGAGTCCGGGCCCGCCCGGGTAGGGGTGGAAACCCGGTTCTACCTGGTAGAACGACCACGGAGGCGGGGGGTCCCGGTCCACCATCGGACCCCGAAGGTGTCACCTGCCCGGTTGCGTCCCCCACCGGTCCACCTCACCGGTGGTGGTCGATCGACGTGCCGGCTGCTAGACCCCGACCGGCACGCCGCCCGCGTGGCGGCGGCCCCGCAGCAGTTGCGAGCCGCTACTGATCAGGGTTGCACCGGAGGCCATGCCCACGAACACCAGCACCGCGCCGACCCCCCAGAGCCCCGAATCGTCGGTGGCTGCGGCATTCTGGGACCAGGCGATGGTGAACGTCGCCGTCATGACCGGCACCACCAGCCAGGGGCTGAGCACCCACCCGGCGGCGGCGGCGACCACGGCCAGGCTGATCACGCATCCGACGACCTGCCAGGGCACGTACGGCCCGGTCATCTCACCGGTCACCGGGTCGACCTGGTAGCCGTTGTCCCAACCCAGCCACGCCCACCAGACCCCGGCGGTCACCAGGGCGAGCAGCGGGGCACCGACGAGACTGCGATTAACGATCATTCTGTCCACGCCCTGAATCCTTGCGCCGGAATCCGGCCCGTGGATGCGTACGGGTACTCAATCGTCCGGCCCGCCGGTACTCAGACCGGCCGGTGGTTCCGCCCCCACCCGGTACGGGCGGCCCGGTGTCCCGTACCCCTCCGGGACGGGAGCCTGCACAACCGGATCCCCGGCGACGCGTCCGTACTCCGTTGTCGTTGAGTCACCATCCGGCCAGTCCGATGACGGTGGAGGAGGTGCTCGACCGGGCCCGCCGGTGAGCGTGGCCGGGTCACGTTTCGGCACCCGCGCCGAGCAGCGGTGGCGTGCTTGCGCTAGACAGGTACCCGAACGTGTTGACCTTGGATGGAGGGCGGGAGGACATGGGGCAACCCCTCCTGGTCTGGCTGGTCGGCGGCGTACTGCTGCTCGGTGCCGGCTTCGTCACCGCCCTGCTGCCGAGATGGTGGGGGCGGGCGCAGGACCGCAGCGTCGCCTGGTCGACGGCGCGGACGGCGATCGACAGCGCCGCCGTCAGCCGGGACGCCGTACCCTCGTCGGTCGCCGAGGCGGAGCGGTTGCTGGCCCGCGCCGAGCACCTGGCCGCCGGGCGCGGCGGGGTCAGGGCGGCCCGGGCCGCGACCGGTCACGCCCGCCGGGCGGACGAGTTGTGGCAGGCCGCGCAGCGGGAGCACACCGACGGGACGGCCCGCCGCACCGGTGACGTCAGGCCTGCCGAAGGGAGCACGGCATGACCGCCCCTCGCCTCCCCCGTCGGGTGGACCACCTGCGGTGGGTGTTCCTCGGCCTCGCCGTCGTGGTCCTGGTGGTGTTCCTCCTCGCCCAGCAGCAGAGCATCGAGGTCAGCTACGGCCAGTCGCCGTCGGCGTCGGGACGGGTCGCCGAGGGCTCGGCCGACGAGCTCAGCGACGCCACCCTGCCCTCGGTCGAGGAGATGACCGCCCAGGTCGCCGCCGATCCGGTGGTCCGGCTCCCCGGGGCGGTCGCCCGCTGGAACGAGGACCGGGTCCGGGCGGCGATCGGTGCCACCGACACCCGGATCCTGGTCGCCCCGCCCGGCCTGACCGAGGAGCAGCGCAAGCAGGTACGCGAGGTGGAGGACGTCACCATCCGGATCATCGGCACCGAGGTCAGCGGTGGCCTGTACGGGGTGACCGCAGACCGGATCGCCGGCTGGCGTGCCCAGTTCGCCACCCACGACGTGACAGACCTCCTGGTCACCCTGATCACCACGCTGAACAAGGATCCGCGTCCGGAGGACCGTGACGAACTGGTGTGGCGCGAGCCGACCGGGGCGGAGCTGGACGCCGTCGTGGCGGACCTGCGTGCCGACCGGCCGCACGTGGCCGAGGGTGCCACCCTGACCCGGATCCCCACCGACGCCGCCCGCAACGCCTTCCCCGGCGGTGCCCGGTACGCGGCGTTCCCCGCCCAGCCGTACGGCGAGCCGCTGCCGGCGTACGGTGCGGCGTTGACCGAGGTCTTCCCCGGTGACCCGATCGTGGTGATGTACGGCAACTGGATCGAGTACCACGGTCCGGATGCCGAGGAGTTCGCCGAGTTGGCCGGGGCGAGCTTCTACGCCCAACTCGGCAGCCGACTCAGCCGGTACGACTATCCGCAGGTCAACGTGCTCGGGGCGTACCTGGATCAGGTCACCGACATCCGGTACGCGGGGTTGTTCGAGCGTCCCCTGCCGTACCAGCCGTTCGACCCGCTGCGGGTGGCGCTGCCGGCGCTGCCGTGGCTCTTCGCCGTGTGCGTCGCGGCCTTCATGCTCCTGTCCGTCAGGTCGTTGCGCCGTTCGGCGGGTGGCCTGCTGGCCCGCCCCGGTGACCCGCAGCGCGGCGGGGTCAGGGCCCGGCTGGCCGGGCTGACCGCCCTCGCCGTGGAGGTCTCCCTGCTCACCGACGCCCGCAGCAACCCGGCGCTGACCCGGGGTGTGGTCAAGCTCCAGGCCGCCCGGGACGCCCTCGACGAGGGGCTGCCGGACCGACACGTCAGCGGGCTGCTCGACGAGGCGACGTCGGAGTTGGACGACACCGCCCGCACCGTCGGCATCACGAGCTACCAACCCGACCTCTACCTGCGGGGGAGGCTGTCGTGACAGTCACCAGACAGACGTCCGCCCGTCCGGCGGTCCTGCGCTGGCTCGGTGACCTGGTCGGCACCCCCTTCGGGCTGGCGGTCCTCGCCTGCCTGGTCCTGGCCGGGTGGGCGCTGTGGTCGGCAGGTGTCACCGACGGGGCGGTCGCCCGCAAGGTGCGGACCTCCGCCGTCTACGCCGCCCCCGGCATCGACGTGGACGCCACCGCCGCCGAGCGGATCATCGGCAACCGACGGTTGGTCGTGCTGATGATGGAGCCCGGGGCCGACCTGCGGGCGGCCTGCCGGGACGTCCGCCAGGCTGCCAAGGGGACCCTGGTCCTGGCGATGAGCCCGGACGACGACGACTGGGACACCTACGGCTGCGCCCTCGTCTCCACCGGCGACGACTCGAAGGACTTCGGGCGGGCGGTGGTGGCCGAGACGACGATCGGCCGGGGTGCCGACGGGTTCGTCGACAGGCCCCTGGAGGCGCTGAAGGTGATCGTCGTCAACTACGACCGCCTGGTCCGGGCGAGCATCGTTCCGGACGGCGCACGGACGATCAGCCCGTCCCTGCCCCGGTACCTGCTCGCCGGGGCCGCCCTGCTCGGTGTGGTGGGTGGGGCGACGGGGCTCTACCTCGGGGGCCGTCGCGCGGGCCGGCTGGCGGCGGCGCGCCGGGCCGACCGCGACGAGCGGACCGACGGCCGCAGCGCACTCAGCGCCGCCGCAGCCGGCCTCGCCCAGCAGATCATCGACCTGGACCGGGAGTACGCCAGGATCCACCGCAAGGCGACCCGCTCCGGCCGGGAGCACCAGTTCGTCGACGGGTACCGGGAACTGACGACGAAGTACGCCGACCTCCTCGACGACCTCGCCACCGGCACCGGGGACGAGGCGTCGGTGCGCCTGCTCCAGAGCCGGATCGGCGACCTCGTCCGCCGAGCCGACCGGGTGGCCGACCGGGTGTCGGGACCCTCCTCCAGCTCCGGTCGGGGCGGTCGGTCGACGGCTACCTGACCAACCCCGGGCGCCCGGTGTCCGGCGTCAACCTGCCCGGCTGTGGGTGTCGGGACGGGTGGCCCGGCTGTCGGTGCCCGGTCCGGTCCGGCTTCCCCTCGCCCCGCACAGGAGGGGTGGTGAATCCGGGCAACCGGCGGTTCGCCGCCGCCACCGTGTCCGTCGACATGACACGCTGTATGTGCGCCGTCACCTTCGCTTCCAGCGCCCCCGTGGCCGCCCGGCATTCCTGCTCGGCGTCTGACACCAGGACTTCGGTGGTCGCCTCCGGCCAGTCCAGGCGCTCGGCGAGTTCGGCCCACTCCGTCGGGGGCAGACCCAGTGCGGCCAGGTGGTCTTCCCGCGCGAACATCTGTTCCATGCCCGACCTGTCCAGGTAGTGCAGGTCCACATACCGCTTCCGACCGTCGCCGTACCGCTCCAGGCCTGGGACGACGGCATGGCCCTGGTTGGCGAACGCCTCGACGTGCCGGCCGTCCGGACCGGTCCCGGCCGGTTCCTGGTAACACGGCACCGGACCGGTCAGTGAGCGGCCACGTCCAGCGTCGTCTCTGATCCCCTTCCGGAACCGCTCGACCGCCTCTGCCTCGATCAGCCTGGAGAGCGCTTTCCGGATTCGTGGTTCCCGGACGAGTTCCCGCTGCTGGGTCGGGGTCAGGGTGTCGATGTCGGCGGCGCGCTGCGGACAGTGGGATCTGAGCAGCTCGACCGTGTAGTAGGAATCGTCGTCGGTCACCGGTGTCACGCTCCGTCGCGCCGGGGCAGGGCCACTACCGTCATCACTGTGGGCTACCGCTGCGACGACCGGCCCGCGGAGGCGGGTCGGTCCGGTCGCTCGACGGTTCCGGGCACCGACACGGCGCTGCTGGTCGACCGGCGGCCCTCGGGCGAGGTCCTACCCTCCACCGGCGTGCCGCCGCCGGGCACCTGTCGGGAAGCGGCCGACAGGTCACGGTCGGACCGACCGCCGACCGGCGACTGGAGCTGGGCTGCGGCACTGGTGCCCACCGGCGCCGGGGTCACCGGCCGGAGTTCGGTGCCGTCGCGCGACTGGCTCGCCTCCAGTTGTGGGGCCTGCCCTGTGGATCCCCAGTGCCGTCGGGCGTTGACCGCCGCAGTGGCGAGGGCGAATGCCGCTGCGGCCCCGGTCAGCCAGGCCGCGCTCCGCACGGAGTTGCCGTCGGCAGTGACGTGGACACGATCCGGGTTGTTCTCGTCGACCGACCCCCAGGTCTTGCCCACTGATCCCAGGAAGGTGCCGAGCGTCGCCAGGGCGGTCCCGGTGGCGACGTAGGCGGCCTTGGGTCCCCCTTCCTGAACACGCTTCCATGCCATCGAACCCATGTCGTGCCCGAGCTGGACGGTGTTACCAGCGATGATCAACCTGGAGTTCCCCGTCACCCGGCCGGCCGTGTTGAGCCATTCGCCGACCTTGTAGAACAGGAACTTCCGCGCCTCGGGTGTCTTCGCGCACGTCCTCGCCGCCTGCCACACCCGGCTCGGGAACCCGGGGCCGCCATCGGCGGTGGTGTTCGGCATCCGCTCCCTGAGGTGCAGGGCGAAGGCAGCGGTGTGGACGCCGGCCGCTACCGAACCGCTGCTGTACACCTTGCTCAGCTTGTCGAGTTCGAGCTGGATGGTGGCCGGGTCGGGGTTGTCGGTCCTGATCGCGGAGACGGTGTCCTTGAGCGGCCAGAGCGGAGTCAGGTAGGCAGCGGCACTCACAGTTCCCGTGGCGAGTTTGCCCCACTCGACCGGTTCATTCCTCCGATAGCGTTTCCACTGCTCGACCGCCGGAGGAATGATCTCGTTCTTCGCGTCGGTGGCGACGACGATCGCCGCCCCGATCAACAGCTTCGTCTTCGTCTCCGACAGCCCGAGTCCCAGATCCTTACGGGCATCGGTCTCCAGGGCCAGTCCTCCCATGTAGAGGAGCCAGCTGTTGACCTCGGCATGACTGCACACCCTGCCGAGTTCGCCGGCGAAGTCGGTCACCGCCGCCCAGTACGAGTCACCACGCCCGGCCTGCGCCTGATCCGTCCGGCGCGCCTCCTCCAGGGCACGGTCGTCGACCGACCCCCGTCCGCTGCCGATACTGGCCGCCCCGGCCACGCTGACGGCGTCCGATCCCGTCCGGCCCCGGAGGTCCTCCACCGACGCCACCCGGGCGCTCTGCCGGTCGTCGGTGGGAGAACCGCCGGGGATGGGTGTGGATCCACCGCTGGCACGGCGTGAGGAGTGGGGTCGGTCGTCGTCGCTGGGCATGGCGTCCTCCTGCCGCCTCGGGAGGGCCAGCCCGGTCGTGGGCGGGCCCTCCTCGGCGTCTGCGCGGGATCGGGTAGGTCCTACCCGTCGGGAATGGCGGCCCGAGCCGGATCGGCAGCGCTGACTACCCGGCGGGCGTCACGGTAGGACCGCGACACCCGCTTTACGCTGGGCGTACGCCCGAGGTTCAGGAGAAGTTGAAAACAGTTCATTAACTGGGACGGCGCAGGAGACGACCCGACCCGCCACCGTCGAGAACACGACGATGACGGGTCGGTGACGCACCCGCCGACCCGGCGACCCGACGACGGCCCCGGCGACGGGATCTGCCGCCCTGGTCGGCCAACTGGTGGCGCAGGTACTGCACCTCGGCTTACGACGACGGGGGTCTGCTGTAGTGGCTCACCAGTGGGTGGGGGTGCCCGGTGGGACGGCGGGCATCCGTGGGCGGGGCGGCGTCCCGACGGTGAGCTTGGCGGAGGCCCGTTCGGTGATCGCCGCGACCTCCTGCTTGGCCTGCGCCGAGATCCGGGCGGCGTCCGGCTCCTTGAACCACGGCCGCAGTTTGATCATCGCCGGGCGGATACCGGTGGCCAGCAGGAGCGCCGTCCCCTTCGGCATGGCCCGGATCCGGTCCGGGGGCAGGACGTTCTCCTGCCGGTACGACGTCGACCGGGACGACCCGTCCTTGCTGCGGGAGACGCTGATCGTGCTGACGTCGTGCTGGCCGATCAGCTTGGAGACCTTCTCCACGAAGTCGGCGTCGTCGAGGCCCGCACCGAGCAGCTTGATGGTCGCCGCACCCCACATCGCGTCCATCCCGGCCTCTCCCCAGACCCGGGAACCCTGCTTGTAGCTCTGCAACAGGGTGACCACGTTGATCCCCCGGGAGCCCAGGTGGGAGTAGAGGTCGGGCAGGTCGGAGATCCGGCAGACGTTAGCCGCCTCGTCCAGCACCGCTGTCATCGGCGGGTCGAGCCGCCCACCCATCCGCTCTGCGGCCATGACACCGGCCCGCATCGTCGAGTCGGCCAGTCCGGCGATCACCCCGGCGGCGGAGCCACCGCCGTCCTTGGAGAGCAGGTAGAGGGTGTCCCGACCGAGGACGTGCTGGTCGGGGCGGAACTGGGGCAGGTAGGGGTCCTGGGTGACCCAGGCCAGGATCTCCGGGTCCAGCAGACAGGCCACACACTGCCGGGCGGTCTCGTAGATGCCGTCCCGGGTCTCCACCGCCCCGCGTACGGTGCCCTGCAACTGCTCGGCCATCGCGTGCAGCTGGGCGTCGCGCAGCAGGTCGACGGGGGTACGGTCGGCCGGGTCGGCAAGCCACCCGAGCAGGTCGGAGACGGACGCCTGCCCCCGGGAGGCGGCCAGGAAGAGCGCGGTCAGGGTGTTCTGGGCGGCCGAGATCCAGAAGTCCTTCTTGGTGGTGTCGTCGTTGACCGAGGCCACGAAGTGCCCGGCGAGCCGACGCGCCCCCTCGATGGTGGCGCAGTCCGCGAGCATGTCCCACCACATCTCGCGGGGGGCGTGGGCGATGCCCTGCGGGTCGAACGTCCAGACCCGGCCGATCTGCTCGCGCTCGACGCGGGTGACCGCGTACACGTCGGACTTGTTGGAGGTGAGCAGGACCGCGCCGCGAGCCCGCAGGACCCGGGGGATCGCGATCCCCGTGGACTTGCCGGCCCGGGGTGCCATCAGGTCGAGTTCCACGTCCTCGAAGGAGGAGCGCAGCTCCGGGCCGTGCGGTTCGAGGTCCCCGAGGAGGTTGCCGGTCTCGTCCGGGGCGAGGTCCTTCATCCCGGCCAGCGAGGGACGCAGCTCGCGGGCCCGCTTGGCGATCCCGGCGGGGGCGAGGGCGCGCAGGTCGCGGGCCTTGGCAAGGCCCTCGTTGCGCTTGCGCAGGCCGAGGATCTTCATTCCGGCCAACACGATCAGGGTGGTGAGGACGACCCCGAACAGGGCCATGCCGAAGTAGACCCCGAACGGGGACGACCCGGGCCACAGGGTGTCCGTCTCGCCCCGGATCAGCCTCCAGTACGACAGGAGGCTCCACTTCGGCGGATGCCAGCCGTGTCCGGTGATCATCGCCCCGAAGGTTCCGCCCAGCCAGGCCATCGTGAAGAGCACCGCGTTGGCGAGGACCACCAGCGCGATGGCCCAGAAGACCATGTCCGACCCGCGGGGCCGGCCACCCAGGGAACTCACCTTCCCCACCCCTGATCGTCACGGGCGGGGGCACCGAACCCGGACGGGGTGACCAGGTCGCCCCGCTCGGCCTCCGCCTCGAAGGCCGCCTGCCGGGCCGCCGCCTGCTTCTCGGCGTACCCGTTCTGCACCCAACGGAGGTTGGTGTCGTGGAGGTGACGCTCGGTGTCGGTGATGGAGACCCGGATCGGGATCCCGGGTCGACCACCCACCTTGATCAGGAATCGGCCCCGGCCGGGTGGCTCCTCGTTGCTGCCGACGCTCGCCCATCCGGGCGGGGAGGACCAGGAGGAGACCAGGTCGATCTCGCGCTTGGACAGACCGATCACCCGCCCCAGGTCCTTCATCTCGGCCTGCGGAAGTCCGGCGCAGGCCACGATCCCGGCCCGCTCGACGAAACCACGTGCCTTGGCCCGGTCGGAGTCCGACCCCAGCGCCTCGGCGTCCTTCAGGGTGTGGGTGATCTTCGCGTCGCCCAGACCGAGCGACCTGTTGAGTCGGGTCAGGGCGTCGATCCGGTCGACGATGCCCGAGGCGGCCCGCAGCGGTCGCCACAGCTCGTCCAGGATGGTGAAGTACCAACGCCGGGGGGCCAACCCGGCGTCGGCCAGGGCGTGCGAGGCGGCCACCGTGCCCAGGCCGTCGGACCAGGCGGCGAGCATCGCCGCCGCGGTGAGCTGGGTGTCGGACTCGCCGATCCGGGAGATGTCGATGCAGACGGCCGGGGCCGCCGGGTCGATCCGGGTGGAGGTGGCCGACCCGAACGTGTCTCCCAGCGTGCCGTCCAGGATGCCCAGCAACGAGCGGTGCAGTGGGTCCACGGCGTCGCGGTACCGGCCTTCCTGTCCCCGGTCCAGGGTCACCGCCCGGACCCGGTCGGGTCCCTCCTGCAGGACCCGGAGCAGGTCGGGCAGGAGCGGGGCCTTGCCCTTCGGGGTGTTCTCCCGCAGGTGCCGCAGACAGGCCGAGAGGACCGCCTGTTCGTGGTCGTCCAGGGCCCGACCCCGGACGATGGTCAGCAGGGCCGCCACCATGTTCAGCACCCGGCCGTGGGTCTCGGCCTCCAGCGACTGGCCGGCCTGCCCGCCGATCCGCTCGGCGGCGATCCCCATCGCCCCCGGGTCGAGGACGTTGATGCCGCCCACGCCACGGCCGATCTGGATGACCTGGCCCCCGAGGGCCCGGACCGTGTCGGCGTAGTCAGGCTTGAGGTCACCGAGGACCAGCGGGACCACCCCGGTCGCGGCCAGGCCGACGGCCATCCGGTTGATCAGGGTGGACTTGCCCAGACCCGGCATGCCGAGCATGAACAGGGAGGGGTTGGAGATGTACTTGGCCCGGGTGAACCAGGAGATCGGGTCTCCGCAGACGGTCGCTCCGGTGAAGAGGTGCTGGCCCAGCGGCACGCCGGACATCGGCGCACCGGAGCCGGCGGAGAACGGCCAGAGCCCGCAGGCCTGCACCGTCGTCGCCCGCCACATGGTGGGGGCATCGAGGTAACCGACCTTGCCACCGCCGGGACCGTCCCAACCCCGGTTCGACATCGGGGTCGTCCGGGCCGGGCGACGGGGCTTGGTGTTCTTCAGCGGCTTCGGCGCCTCGTCGTCCGGATCGCCGATCACCCCACTGAGGGCGGTACGCCTGCCGGAGGATCCGGCCGGCCAGCCCGCACCGATGTCGAAGGGCCCGGTGCCGGCGGGGGAACTGTTCCTGGCGGTCACATCGCCTCCTGGAGTTCGTGCGGCAACATGGTGTGTTCCCAGGGCAGGATCCCGGTGGGCAGGGTGCAGCTGAAGGCCGCCGCCTGCATCCGGTTGGCCGGACGCATCGCGATGCGGGTGGCCCCGGTCATGTTCCGGACCAGCACCGCGGCGTCGTCGAGCTGGGACTTGGTGTCGACGGTGACGGTGAGCATGAGCGAGAACTCCACCAGCCCCGCCCCGGTGGCCTCCTCGGAGGCCGCCTGCTCGGCCGCGCGGACCTCGGCGGCGGCGCGGGCCTGGATCATGCCCCGGCCGGAGGTGGCCATGAACTGGGCGGTACGCCGGTCGGACTCGACGATCCGGGCGGAGGTGGCCGGGTCGATCGGCCGGTAGAGCAGGGCCACCCGCTTGCGACGGGTGCCCGGGGAGGCGTCGAGCATGGTCCGCAGCACACTGGAACGCACGGTCCCCCGGGGCGCGAGGGTCAGCAGCCACGTCCGGGAGACCCCGGAGTCGTGCTGGTAGGAGTCGACGGTCTCCACCGCGGCGACCGGCCCGGAGTCCGCCCACTCCAGCCCCGTGCTGCCGTGCTCGGCCCGGACGCTGAGCACCTCGGCGGCACACTCCGGGTCGTAGGCGACCCGGACGACCTCGGCGATCTCCTCGGAGGTGAGCGGCTCGGCCATGCCCCCACCCGCGCTGATCAGACCGGTCAGCAGGGTCGGCACCCGGATGGCCAGGTCGGCCACCACGTCCTCCGGGTCACGGCGGGGTCCGCCGACCGGCGCGTAGGTCAGGGTGATGTACGAGTTCATGTCCGACGACGCCGAGGGGTAGTCGTCGACGACCTCCTCCATGACGGCCCGGGCGGCCGGCGGCGCCCCCTCGTCGAGTCGGGTCAGCACCTCGGTCGCCAGTCGGGTGCCCGGGTCGGGGGCGGTCTCGACCACCACCGAGGCCCCGCGCAGTCCCGGCTCGTGGGCTAGGCGGGACAGCCACTCCCCCCAGAGCGCCACCCAGGTGTCGACCTGGTCCGGGTCGACCAGGGACCCACCGTCGGGCTCGCAGCGCAGCACGATGGTGTAGAGGTGCCGGTTCTTGTGGTGCAGCACCCCGAACGGCCTGTCGTAGGCGTCGCGGCCCTCCCGGGCCACCACCCCGCTGAGCAGACCGGGTGGCTGGAACCGGCCCTCGGGACGGGCCGACAGCGGTCCGGAGACGTAGAGGTGCTCCTTGCGGGCCTTGCGCCGGGACCAGCCGAAGTACAGCGCGACGATCTGGTAGAGGTTGCGTCCGTCCTGGGTGCGGACGGCCAGCGGTCCCAGCGCCAACACCATCGGGGTGGCGAGGATGAGGGAGGCCTTGATCGAGGCCAGTGACGCCAGCAGGACCACCACCAGACCGCCGAACACCCCGACCGTGCCGACCAGGCCGAACGGTCCCAGCCCGGCCCGGCGGGGCCGGCGCCAGTTGCCGTACGTGGGCTCGATGGCGGCTTCTGTCGACATTGCCTGTCCCTTCCTGTCGCCGGACCGGAGGGCGGCCGGTGGATTCCGGCCGACCCTGGGTCCGCTCCGTCACTGCTCTCCGGGCCGGCCGTGCGTCCGGCCCGGGTCGTACGTCCCGCCTGGTGTCACAGGTCGGGGTTCGTGCCGCCGCCCTCGATCGAGCGACCTGCGGCCCGGGAGGCACCCCCGGCCAGTGCTGTTCCGACGGCGATCGCGGCGCCGACCGGCCCGGCGGCCCGAGCAGCCATACTGGCGGCTCCACCACCGCCGCCACCTGCGCCGGCACCGACGGGGACGCGTCCACTTCCGCCCGAGTGACCGGGGGCTCCGGAACGGCCGGAACCTCCGCTGACACCCGAGCCACCGGCTCTGCCCGGCGCTCCGCTCGCGCCGTCCCGGGAACCGGAGGGGCGACCCCCGCCACCTCCACCGGACCGACTGCCACCGCCACCGCCGGCACTCAGCGCGCCGGTGGAGACCTTCCGGGCTCCGGTGGCCACCGAGTTACCGGCGGCACTGGTCGCGTTGCCGGCCGGGTTGCCACCGCCCATCGCCGCCGTGGCGGGCACGATGAGCTTGAGCAGGGCGGGTAGGGCGATCGCCGACAGCAGGAGCATCCCGGCACCGGCGAGGCGGTTGTGGATACCCGCGCCACCGCCTCCGACCTTGTTCCCCTCGGCGATCATCGTCGCGCCGGCGTACATGATCAGACCGACGGCGGGCTTGTAGATCAACCAGGCGACCGTCCAGGCGACGTGCTTGCGCCACCACGCGGCGCCCCAGTTCGTCATCGACGCGGCGGCGGCCAGCGGGAGGGTGCCGAGCAGGATCATCATGACGCCGAGCCGGATGTACATCATGAGGATCTGGACGATCCCCGAGATCAGCAACAGGAACGCGAGGATCAGCAGGAGGAACCCCTCCGGCCCGACCCCGCCGTTGATGCAGGCCACGTCCGTGACGAGGTCGAGGGCGGCCATCTGCATCAGGTGGTCGGCGAAGTCGTCGGAGAGGCCGGCGACCCGGGTCGCGATCCAGGTGCCGGCACCGGCGACCAGCATGACCCGCAGGAAACCCATCAGAGCGGTCTTGCCGGCCTCACCCCGCCGCTCCATCGCCATCCGGGTGGCGGCGAAGAGGATGGATCCGACCGCCAGATAGACGATCACCCATTCTATCTGGTCACTTATTCGTTCGGGGACGGCCATCGAACCGCCGTTCCCCTCACCCAGCGTGGGAACCGTGTCCATCATCTCGGCGAAGATGGAGATCGCCGCGGAGAGAATGAGGTTGGCGATGATGTCGACGAAGGCTCCGACAGGATTGCTGATCATGTCGAAGAAGCCCTTGAAGAAGTCGCCGAGCGGGTCGGACCCCTCCTTGCACATTGGTCACTCCCTCCACAGGGTGAAGCCGGCGCTGCCGGTGACCGATCCCAACGATTCGTGGGTGTAGCCGATCTTGGTGAGGACGAGCTTCCAGTCCCCGGCGTCCCACCGCAGCTCGACCTGGTTCACCGCGTACCCCGTACCGCCCCGGATGAGGAGGTGGACCACAGCGGCGTCGGGTGAGTACCTGTCCACGGCGAATCCCGCGTAGGTGCCGCTACCCCGGCGGTTCGTCTCGCTCGGGTACCGCGCCCGGCGGGTCGTCATGATGTCCCGGCTCCGGTCGGCCAGCACCTGCTGGTCCGCCACCGCCTGCCACTCCGGGCCGTTCACTGTCAACGGAACGATGCTCGCCGCCAGCACCGCTCCGATCGGGGTCCGGGAGAAGCACCGCATCACCTCGCCCGTCACCTGGGTCGGCCCCTGTGAGGGGGAGGCCGGTATCCGGTACCCCACGTCGACGGTCCGCCAGGTCAGGTCGTCCGGCTGGGTCGCCCGGCCCGACTCCACAGTCGGTCCCGGCGGGCACTGCGCCACCTGCTGGACGCCGTCCGTGCCGGACTGGGGAGCGACCGCCGGCTCGTCCTCGGAGCGACCCAACCAGACCACACCGGCGAGCAGCATCATCCCGGCGAGAAAAGCAGCCGACAGGATCCACGTTCGCTCGCTGTAGAACGGTTGTTCCGGACGGCTCGGCCGACGGTCGCTCCGACTCATTCCCCGTCGCCCCCACTGCCGAAGAAGAAGGTCACCAGCGGGCCGGCGGTGGCGACCAGGATGCAGCCGCAGAGCACCAGGCCGAGTCGGGACAGGTGCTCGCTGCTCTCACCCCGCTTCATGGAGACGGCCATCATGGTGCCGGTGATCAGCACCCCGGCCACCCCGGCTGCGGTGCCCGCCCAGGCGAGCAGGCCCAGCAGGTCCGTCACCAGGCCACTGAGCTGGCCCGGAGGGGCCTTGTCGCCGACGTCCGGCACCGTGACGGCGGGCAGCTTGGACACCCGGGGAGTCAGAGCACTCATGAACTGCATCAACACGGTTGATCTCCTATGGACGGGCACCTGGGCGGTGCGACGACCCGTACGGGTCAGAGGGGGGTGGGAGCTGCTTTCCTGACAGCCCCGGGAGCGGGGCGGGACTGGTCAGAGGCCGAGGTCGCCGAACCAGGTGACGAGCGGGCCGGCGGAGGCGCCGATCAGGCAGGCGAAGAAGATCATCGCGACCGCCCGGAAGTACTCGGAGTTCTCCGCCGCCGTACCACGGTTGAGCTGGATCGCCATCTGCATACCGGTGATGATCAGACCGCCCACCGCGGCGGCCGTCATGCACCAGGCGAGCAGGCCGAGGATGTCCGCCGCCTCCCCGTTGGCTCCCGGGTCGAACGGCTCGGCCGCCTGGATGCGTGTGACGTCGAGACCGGACACCACCAGGCGTCCCAGTAGCTGTTCGTGCCAGACGGTCACGACCGCCTCCCTTTTTCGTCCAGGTGAACACCGGCCGCGGTGGCCAGCTTCAGCAGAGCCTTCGGCAGCTTGGGGGGTTGCTGACCCAGCCGCCAGGCAGGAATCCACGGCACCCGGTGGACCGGGGCGACCGACCGCAGCACCCGGATCCGGCGGGACAGGGCCATCGGGAGCCGCTCCGGGGCGTCGGCAAGCAGGACCAGCCCGGTGAGCCGCATACCGGCCGGGTGCCGTCCCTCCCGCAACGCGTTGAGCGCCCGCGACATCGCCCGCATCCCCTCGGCGTTGGTCCGGGCGACCAGCATCACCGTCCCGGGCTCGGCCAGCTCCTCGTCCGGCCACCGGCAGCCGAGATCGGTGCCCCCCAGCAGCTGGGTGAGGGTCGTCGCGCCGGCACCACCGTGGGCGCCGATCCAGCCGATTCCCTCGTCGGACAGAGCACGCCGCGACGATGCGGCGGAACCGTACGGCTGTGGCACGGACACCCGTCCCGGTGGCACGCGCGATGCCGAGTCGGCTGTGGCCGTTGGCACCATGCCTCCCACCTCCTCCATGCGTCTCCAATCGGATTCGTCGACGACCCGATTTGAACCGACCGGGGTCGGGCCCCGTTGGTACGGCGGTCAGGCCGTCGACGGTCGCAACTACGGGAAGCCACGGCCCCCGGTTCAAGACGAGTTCGAGAAATTCTTCGGCGACGACACGGTTACAGGAGGCGATGTGAGCGAGCAGTCCATGACGAGTCGCGTCGTGGTCATCGGTGGCCTGGCCGTAGCTGCGGCGATGGTCTTCCTTCCGGTGCCGCTGCTCCTTGGCGGGATCTTCATCGTCCTGGTCGGCCTGCTGTATCTCCTGCTCCTACCGGTCATCCTGCTCATGGTCCTGGTGTGGGCGATCTTCGGCGGTGGGCCGGAGGATCCCAACCAGGCGGCCAAGGACGCGATGGCGGCCAGTGAGACCGACGGGACGTCGAGGTTGTCCCGGGCCTGGGTGCCGACCGCCCTGGCGAGCACCATCCGGGACGCCGGAGAAATCTGCACCTCGATCGGGGCGGTCGTCATCGCCTCGCAGATCCAGGTGGCCTCCAACTGGGACAACACCCTGGTCGGCCCGAACGGGGAGAAGGGCATCTCCCAGCTTCCGCCGGACGTCTTCGACAAGTACGGCGAGGACACCAACGACAACGGCAGGACCAGCGCCACCGACCCCAAAGACTCGATCATGGCGCAGGGCGAGTACATGTGTGACCTGGCCAAGCAAGCCCAGCGCCTCCTGGACGGCGGCAGGGCGATCGGTTCGGTGCTCGACCTGACCCTGGCCGCCTACCACGGCGGAATGGACGCGGTACGGGAGGCCGGCGGCGTACCGGACGACAACGGGACCAAGGCGTACATCTATCGGGTTCGAGGACACTTCGGTCAGTACATGGGGGTCCTGGGTGAGCCGCACGAGTCTCCGACGGTCATCGGATGGGACCCCAAGGAGGACGAGAAGTCCAAGTCGGACGACAACAGTGGCGGCAGCACCGGCGACGGCGGACAGGTCGCCGAACAGCAGTTCAACGTGAGGGATCCGGGCTCCGGCGGGTCCTCCAGCTCGGGCCAGACCGGTGAGGTCCTGAGCCTGGTGAACGAGGAGCGGGCCAAGGCCGGGTGCGACCCCGTCCGGACGAACAGCCAGCTGACCACCACCGCCCAGCGACACAGCGAGGACCAGGCCGACCACCAGAACATGTCACACACCGGCAGCGACGGCAGCAACGTCGGGCAGCGGATCGACCGGACCGGCTACTCGTGGAGCACCTACGGCGAGAACGTCGCCATCAACCGGCCCGATGCGGAGGCGGTGATGCAGGCCTGGATGAACAGCACCGGCCACCGGAACAACATCCTCAACTGTGCCTTCACCGAACTCGGGGTCGGCATGTCCACCAACGCCAGCGGCACCTACTGGACGCAGGTCTTCGCCGCGCCGAAATGAGCATGACCGAGCCGTGCCGGACCAGCACCCCTTGACCACAGACGAGGAGCATCGATGACCGTGCAGGACCACCAGCCGCGACAGGGGTACGGGCGGCAGGAGTACGAGCCGGCGCCCGAGCCCGACCCGAGGTACGACTACGCCCCCGAGCCCCGCCACGACCCGAGGCAGCAGTACGACGACGACGCCACCCAGGAGTACCGCTACGACACGGACCTGCCGTACGACCCCACCGACCGCCGGTACGACGACACCGAACAGCGGTTCGACGACACCCCCGACGTCCGGTACACCGAGACCGACCCGGCGTACGACACTGCCGGGCAGCAGTACGACGACACCGAGCAGCAGTACGACGACACCGACCTCGAGTACGACACCGACACCCCCGACTACGACCAGGACCAACCCGAGGCGGGTCCCCCGCCGGCACCCGAGCCGGAACCGGAGCCGAAGCCCCCGTCGTCGCCGTTCATCCTCTACCTCCAGGGTGAGGAGCACGCCGAGGCGCTACGGATGCTCACCATGTGGGTCCGGCACCTGCTCATCCCGATCTACGCCCGAGAGGTCTCCTCGAACGCCCCTTGGTGCTCCCGGTGGTGGTTGCATCCGGAGGCGGTCGCCCAGCTCTACGGCCTGTGGATGGCGTGGCAGGAGCTGACCGGGCCGCACGCCGGGTTCTGCGGGCCGGCCAACTGGCACCGCGACTACCTGGGACCGGTGATGAACACCCTGCGGGACCCGTCGGGCCCCTTCGCCGGCTGCAAGTCCGGGGCGCACCGGCACAAGGAGCCCCCGCACACCGACCCGTACTGACGAACGTCGAGTGACATGGCCCCCCAGGGGGCCATTCGCTTCCACAGACCCCCGTCGGGGCCGAAGCTACCGTCGGGGGGCCGATCCGGGCTGCTTGTTGTTGAGGAACGGGTTGGTGTTCTGGGTGGGCTTCGTCCGCAGTTGGCTCACGATCCTCGGGTCGTAACCTCTGAGGCGTGCCGACGCCTGGGCAGCCACGTCCGTATCCCTCGACGGCCCTCGGTCGGACAGGTACGACTGCGGTTCAGCGCCCGGGGTGCTCCCCGGGGTGCTGTACGGGGAGGCCAACGACGAGCCTTCCCCGTTGCCGCGATGCGGCTTGTCAGGTTGGTCCCACCACCGGTCGTCTGCACTGCTGGTGCTGGACGACGAGGACGACGAGGTGGAGGGGCGGCGGGAGTCGGCACCGGCACCGAGCGCCCCGGATGCCTCGGCTCGCATCCGGGCGTCTTCCCGCGCGATCCGATCCGACCAGTACCTCTCCGGATCCGTCGACTGCGGCGACATGCCGGGACGCTGAGGCGCCACGGTGCGCTCCGCCAGGTCCCTCCGACGGACGTCACGGGATTCGCCAACGAAAGGAATCGGTCTGCCCGGCCGCTCCGGCCCCGTCGCGGTGCTCACGTTCCGGATCGACGAACTCTCCGGCTGTGGCCTGTTCGCACTGATGAAGTGCCGCACTGCCGGCAGCTCCCCTGCGCGGTACATGTCGCGTAGGCCCGGGTCGCTTCTCACCAACTCGGTCAGGCGCCGGCTGACCAACTCGTTGAGGGTCTTGGCGTCGACAGGCTGCTCCGCCTGCGGGGCGAAGGTCTGGGCATCGCCGACGGGATCGTTCCCGTTGCGCCCCAGTATCCCGCGAACCGCCCACCTGACGCCCCTGCCGATGAGCTTGCCGATCTTCGTCGATATGTCGAAGTGGTACTTGTTCGGATCCGGCACCGCCTTCGCCGCCCCGGCGCTGCTCGCCGCCGCAGCCGAGGCGGCAGCGGCATCGGCGCTGGCGCTGGCGCTCGCGGAGATGGACGTCCGCGCCTCCTCCGCGTCGAGGAAACCCCGGGTCTCGTCGAGAACCCTGGCCTGCAGGTCCGACGGATCGACAGGCTTACTGAGCCGCTCGAGGTCCTTACGCAGGATCTCCAGCGCCTTGTCGGTCACCTGCTGATCGAGGGATGCGGGTATGGGCTGCTCGGCCATGGGCACCTCCGGACGTCTCGAACACTGTGGCCTGAGACACTGTCAGTGTGGTCCGAGACACTACGGAGATGATCTGAGATCGGTTCACCGGAATTTGGTAACCGTTTGGTGACGAGCGGCGACAGCCCTGAGGCGGCGAACGGCGACAAGAGTGGAGGCGGCGAACGGCCCCCGCCCCCACTCGTCGAGCGGGGGCGGGGGCGAACCGTCACCGGGAGATCGGTGCCGTGACGATCGCGGTGCCGTCGACCAGCCCCACAGTGATGAAGGCCAGGTCGTCGACCGGTTGGGCGAGCTGACCGGTCACCTGTTGGGTGCCGGTCGAGGCGGTCCAGTCGCGTACCACGTGGGTGGCACCGTCCCTGGTCACGGCGAAGAGCCGGTAGCGCAGCCCCTGCCGGAGCCCGGTGGCGGTGATCCGGATGGTGGAGCTCTGGTCGCCGTCGGTGGTGATCGAGACCGACAGGCTGATGCCCTGGTCGCGGGCCTCCCCCGTGGCGGTCAACACCAGGGCGTCCCGGTCGTCGAAGCCGACGGCGGTCACGATGCCACCGGCCAGGACGACAGCGACCGCTGCGGCGGCCACCCCACCCCACATCATGAACTTCCGGCGCCGGGCGGCACCGGGCGGACGGCTCCGACTCCCGGCAGGGCGGGTGCCGGACGGGGATCCGGACCGGCCCCCGGACGCCCCGATCGAACCGAGAACCCGCGCCCCGGTGCCGCGACGCGAACCACGCGGGCCGGGCTCAGCCGGCGCGGTGTCGGCCTGAGGACCCGACGGTTCATCGTCAGGACCCGTCCCGCCCGGGGTCGGTTCGGCCGCCGGGGCCGCCGGCGACCCGGCGTCGAGCGGACCGGGACCGACGTCGGGCGCTTCGGCGTGGGCCGGCTCCGGCCGGGCACCCGCACCGTCGGCGCCGGCCCCACGACCCGTCGCCGCGACCCCTTTCGGGGCAGCTCCTTTGGGCGACGCATCCGGCAGCGGCGCCCCCGGATCGGTCGGGGTCGGCTCGGTCCGGCCCAGGGTGGGCAGACCCGACACCGGCGCACCCGACCACTGCGTGTCACCGGTGGGCGCACGGGTCGGGTCGAACTCGGCGAACTCCGGCGGCAGGGTGGCCAGCGTGTTCCAGTCGGCGGCGTCGAGCCCACCGAGGGCACTCGTCACGCTGCCCATGTCACCCGCCGCCGAGAGACATTCCCAGCAGCTTGCGAGGTGTTCCTCGAAGAGGATCCGTTCACCCTCGTCGAGAGCGCCGAGCAGATAGAGGGCGAGCGCGGCGTGCTCTGCCGTCGGATTCTCACCGCCGGTACGCATCACGCCCCCTCTCTCAACCCGACCACACCGCAGACGGTGTGCCGACCTCCAGGACGGTGCTCGTGTTGGTGATCTGGCAAGGTGACGGTACGACAAGACATCAGGATGGCTCCCAAGGTACGCAGGACGGGAGACATCAGGACGGCTCGGTCGGACCGATCGCTGCGTGCAGCGCGCGAACCGCATAATACGTTCTGGACTTTACCGTACCCTCCGGTATCCCGAGTGTCGCCGCAGCCTCGGCCACCGACGAGCCCTTGTAGTACATCTCGACGAGCACCGCACGGTGCTCCGGCTTGATCTGCTGCAACGCCAGCCGGACCGTGTGCGTGCTGACCACCCGGTCCATCTCGTCCTCGCTGGAGGAGAGGCGGTTGAGGTCGGGAATGGTGACCTCGGGTGGTCGGGCCTGCCGGGCCCGCATGGCGTCGATCGCCACGTGCCGCGCCACCGTGTAGAGCCACGGCGCGATCCGCCGCGGGTCCTCGGCCAGGGCCGTCAGGTTCCGCCAGGTGCGCAGGAAGGTCTCCTGCACCAGGTCCTCGGCGAGCTCGGTCTGCCCGAGGACCAACCGGGTGAGGAACCGCAGCAACGGTGTCCGGTACTGCTCGTGGATCTGCCGCATCAGGACCTCGGGTGAGGTCCGCTCGGCCACGACGTCGCCTACGGCCCAGGGCCCCAGCGCTTCGTTGGGCACCGCCGACACAGAACGCCTCCCCTTGACGTACGGATCACTACCGTACGACCGGGCCGGCGCATCGACGCCGAACCCGCCTAGGGCAAGAGGATAACCGTACTCATCGGAGAGAGTGTTCGGCCGTCGGCGATCGAGTGCTGGTGGCCGGTGCCGGACGCTGCTGCGCAGCGTCCGGCCCGACCGTCCGCGCCGGTCCGGATCGGGGGTTCGCCGTCGCCGTGGTGCGGCGACGGCGACGGCGACGCTCACCGGTGGAACTTCAGGTTGCGGATGTTGCCGATCTCCTCGGGCCGCCCGCTGTTGACGGTCAGGTAGACGTCGTGCTTGCCCATCTGCCAGTCCATGCCGTTGCGCGACCACACCCACTTCTCCCAGCCACCGGTGTTCGCCAGGTGGATCGAGCCGATCGGCTTGCTGCCCGGGTCGTCGAGGCGCAGCTCGATCAGGCCGGCGATGCCGCCCTCGGCACCGGAGGCGACCTCCAGCGAGAAGTGCTTGACGAACTTGTCGCCGAAGTTCACGTCCTTGAAGCAGATCCAGTCACCGTGGGCGAGGAACCCGACGTGCTTGCCCTCCCGCTTCGCGCCGTTGTCCCGGTCGTAGGTGGTCGCCGCGATGTTCTCGTCCACACCCCGGCGGCGCTGCACACCGGGGGCGGGCTGGTTTTCACCGGCCGGCGGCTGGTTGTGACCCTCCGGCGGGACCGACCTGACGAACTCCCGCTCGTTGCCTCCGCCACCCGGCCCGAACGGGGTCAGGGTGATGGTGATTTCGCCAGGCGAGTGGTCCTGGATGTACGAGGCGTCGTCGACCACGTCGTCGAAGGGGAACCCGTACGCCTTCCGGTCGGCGGAGTGCCGGTGCAGGATCCGGGAGTAGTGGTTGGTGACCGGGTGCTGGTAGTAGGAGTCCCGGTTGGTGACGGGCTGGTCCTGCTGACCCAGCACGGACCTGTTGAACCCGGCGCCGAGGATCGCCGCCACCGGGCCGGACACCCCGTCGTTGGGCGCGTCGAGGGCGCCGTTGCAGAACAGGACGTCGAGGGTGGAGGGGCGGGCGAAGGAGCGTACGCCGTTGTCGAAGGTGAGCTGACCGCCGGAGACCCGCCCACGGAAGGTGCCCGCGTTGGTGCGTACCCGCATCTCGGTCCTGCTGTACTTGTCCCAGATCTCACCGATGTACGGGTCGAAGTAGTTGCCGGAGAAGCGCCCGGTCTCGACGCCCTTACCGGGGGCGATGATCCGCAGCTTGTCCCCGATGACCAGACGCCCGAAGTCCTTCTGGGCCGCCATCTCCGCGAAGATCGCGTCCCGGCCGCCGTCGTTGAGCTTGCCGGTGGCCTGCTCCTGGCTGCCGTTGAGGCGGATCGACATGGGGATGCTGAACATGTCCACCATCGTGGTGTTGCAGAACATCCCGGCCGGGCTGTACGTGAACTCCCAGCAGTCGTGGAGGACGTTGTAGGCGGGGTCGCCCTCCACCCAGCCGACCGGGTACTGCAACGCCGGCTTTCCGTTACCGTCGGTGACGATGGTGAACCGCAGGCGACCGTTGATGGCGAAGTACACCCGACCGGACATCATCGGCAGGTCGAACCGGGTCTCACCGTTGCCCGACAGGGACACCCCGATGTCGGCGTAACCGTCCTGGCCGTTGTCACCGAGGTTGGCCGGGGTGAACTTGCCGCTCTCCCGCACGTACCCCTGCTGGCCGGACTCCAGGTGGGTGCCGACGACGTACATCGTGATCTTCGAGTTCTCGAAACCACTGCTGTTGACCACGTTCATCGGCAGGCCGCCGGAGGCGCGGGCCCGGGAGAGCAGGGGCGCGGCCACCATCGGTACGCCGACCACAGCGGCACCGGCGAGCCCCATCCCGAGCACCTTGCGGCGGTTCAACATGTTTCCTCCGATCAACGGTTCGACGAACCTGCCGGTGCGCTCGGAAGCCTTGCGGCCGGCGGTAGCCACGTTGACGGGCCGGGCACCCTCTCGGTTCAATGTCGGCCGGATCAAAATCAAACGATCCGAAGTGCGACCCCGGTGAACGGATGACACCGTTCGTCCGTCGTCACAGTGACGTCGCTACGCCGGAAGGGAAACCACCCCTGTGAAATCCGACCCCCCCTCCGCCCGATCACGACTGGGCCCGATCCCGCGAAAGGTCGCCGCCGGTGGTGCCGCCGGACTGGCGGTGGTGTCCATGGTGGTCGCCGCCGTCGGCTGGGGCGTCGCCCAGGCTCAGGACGACGACCTGGTCGGCCGGACCGTCTCCGACGAGCAGCTCACCACCATCCAGGCCGCGGCGCGTGCCTGCCCGACCCTCAGCCCCTCCCGACTCGCCGGCCAGCTCATGGCCGAGTCGGGCCTCGACCGCCAGGCAGACCAGACCGCATCCGGCGGTCAGGGCATCGCCGGCCTGACCGCCGACAGGTGGAAGAAGTGGGCGCCCTGGCCCGACGCCGAGCGCTCCGACATGTCGGCGAACATCTTCGCCCTTGCCCACTACATGTGTGACCTCAGCGGCCAGCTGAGGGTCTCGCAGGTCACCGGGGACGCCTGGCGGCTCTCGCTCGCCGCGTACAACACCGGCCTGGAGGACGTCCGCGACGCCAAGGGGGTTCCCGCCAAGGCCGTCGAGTACGTCGACCAGGCCAGCGGGTACGCCGCGTACTACGGGAAGCTGGTCCCGTTCGGCGGGGCGGGCGAGGTCCGCCCGGCCAACGGGAAGCAGCAGCCCAAGGCGATCCCCGAGGAGTACGTCCCACTGGTCCAGAAGGCCGGTGAGGTCTGCGCCGAGGTGCCGCCGTCCGCGGTGGCCGCCCAACTGATGGCCCTGTCCGAGTTCGACCCCAACAAGCTCGGTGCCGAAGGCGAGCGCGGCGTCGCGCAGTTCCGCTCCGACGTGTGGCAGGAGTACGGCTCCGAGGACGTCTCGGCGTGGGACCCGGAAGCGGCCATCCCGGCCGTCGGTGACGCGCTGTGCGGGCTGCGCAAGGAGCTCGCCGGTCTGGAGGGCGACCCGTACCTGCTGGCGCTCGCCGCGTTCCGCAACGGCCCGACCCAGGTCCGGCAGACCGGCGGCGAGCTCGACGCCAACACCCAGGCCTACCTGCGGGCGGTCCGTGACTTCACCGACTTCTACGCGCTGGACACCCGGCTGAAGTCGACGAAGAAGCCGACGCCGACTCCGACTCCGACGGAGGAGACCTCTCCGTCTCCGTCGCCGTCCCCGTCGCCGTCTCCGACGACCGAGGAGGCCGAGGAGGTGGAGCAGGAGGAGACCTCTGCGCCGCCGACCGCCGAGGAGACCACCCCGGTGGCGAAGCCGGCGACCCCGGCGAAGACCGAGCCGGCCCGGCCGTCCAACATGCGGCACCTGCTGATCAAGGACTCCAACCTCTGCGTCAGCGCCGGCACCGGCGGCGACGGCTCGCCGACCACCCTGCGTAAGTGCAACGACGACGACAAGTCGCAGTGGTGGGAGTTCCGCAACGACAAGACCGTCCGCGCCAACGGCCTCTGCCTCGACGTGGCCTGGGGTGAGAAGAAGGACGGCACCCCGGTGCAGGTCGCCCGGTGCACCGACCACGGTGCCCAGAAGTGGGAGCGGATCACCCACGGCGGCAAGCCGGTGCTGTACAACCGGTACAGCGACCGGTGCCTCGACCGCGTCAGCAAGTCTGTCGGCTCGTCACTGAACATCTGGTGGTGCGTCGGCAACGCCGAGCAGGTCATCACCATCCGATAGTCCGTACGACAACGGTGCCCCGGCCTCCAGTAGAGGCCGGGGCACTGTCGTGTGCGGGGGCGGTCAGCCCGTCGTGGACGGGACGGTCAGCCGGCGAGCCGTCGGCGGAGCAGGATCGCGATCATGCCCCCGGCACCGATGACCAGCATGAAGCCGAGGATGACCAGCATGATGGTGCCGGTTCCCCCGCTCTCCTCACCCTGCTCGGCGGCGAGCGGGTTCTGGTCGCCGGTGGACTTCGCCACCGAGGCCGCCGGGTTGATCATCCCGGCGCCGAACTGGGGGCTCGGTGCCTCACCGCCGATGGCGTCGGCGGTCTTCTGGATGCGCTCCTCGACCTGGGCTGCGGTGAGGTCCGGGTAGGCCGCCCGGATGAGGGCTGCCTGACCGGCCACGAAGGCCACCGCGTACTCGCTGCCGGTCTTGCTGAGCACCTTGCCGTCACCGACGCCGAGACTCGCCACGTCGACCCCGGGGGCGACCACCTCGACGGTCCCCTCGGCGTACTTGTCGGCGAGCTGGTCACCGGCACCCACCCCACCGGTGAGCAGCAACGCCCCGGAACCCGCCCGCTCACTGGGGGTCGGCAACGTGACCGGCTTGGTCGGTGCGGGAGCCACCACCAGCACGTCGTGGTTGAGGGCGGTGGCGATGGAGGCGATCACCGCCGGGTCACCCAGGTCGACGTAGGCGCCGACGGCGACGACCGAGGCACCGGCGCTGACCGCCACCTCGATGGCGTTCGCGGCGTCGGCCGCACGGGCGTTGCCCGAGCTGCGGACCATCCGTACCGGCAGGATGGTGGCGTCCGGGGCGATCCCGACCGGGGTGCCGTCGGTGCTGTTGTCCGCGGCGATGATGCCCGCCATGGCGGTGCCGGTACCGAGGCAGTCGGTGTCCCCGCGTCCGTTGCCGACAGTCACGTCCGCACCGACCGCGACCCGGCCGCTGAGCTGCTGAAGGCTTGCGTCCACACCGGTGTCGATCACAGCGACCTTGACCCCGTTGCCACGGGTCAGGGTCCACGCGCTGTCGGCGGCCATCCGCAGCTGCGCCCAGTCCGACTGGCTGCTCGACCCGGTGGTCGCGCTGCAGTCCTCCGACGAACCGCTCGGCCGGGGGCTGGGGCTCGACGAGGGCGTGGGGCTGGGGCTGGTCCGGGTCGGGGTGGGGCTCGGGCTCTCGGCGCTCGGCCGGGGGTCGGGACGCGACGTGTTCGAGGGTCGCGGCGTGGGGCTCGGGCTGGACTCCGTGCCGGGAAGCTGGCCGTACTTCACGCCCTCACCGGCGGCGTCCCAGGGCAGCACCAGTGCCCACCCGGCCTTGAGCTTCGCCGGGTCGGTCAGGCGGGCACCGTCGGGCTGGACCCGGCCGGTGTTCAGGTGGTAGATCTCCGAGGAGCGCTCCCCGCTGCCGAGGAACCGGCGGGCGATCTCGGTGAGGTTCTCCGGTTGGCCCTCGTGCCTCGCTTTCACCACGTAGTACTTGACGTAGGCCTGAGCGTCCGGTGCAGCTGTCGCCGACGACGGCCGGAGTCCGACCAGAACCGCCGAGCCTGCCATCACCACCAGAACGAGCAGGCGGGCAATTGTTGGGCGCATCGCCAGCACTGGGTGTCCTCCTTCAGTCACCACGGCCGAGCGTCACCGGCCTTCACCCCTCTATTGCGGATCAGCGCCGAGTTCGTTCAAATCAAACTGAACCAGATTTCCATGATCCTCGTCATGGGGTCAGCCGAGCGTACCGGCACCCCGTCACGGGAAGATCTCCCTGGGGCGAACGGGTTCGGCGGGCAGGGGGAGGCCGCCGACCACGACGACCGATCCGTGCCTACCTGAGCAACACTATGGAAACACTTGCACAAACCCGGCGGCGACGCCCCGGCGGAACAGAAGGCAGGGGACGGTGGTGACAGGGCTCAACCGGGCTCCGGGCCTGGTCCGAAGCAGGGGTCTGGAACGGGTCCCGGCGACCCGACGTTTCGACCCACGCCGGCACCGACGGGTGGCCGGGCTACTCGACCTGTGGATGGCGACCGGCCCGGAGGGCCGGTTGGTGGTACCGACCGACCCCGGGCGGCCGTTGGACGCCCGGGCCGTCGCCGAACTGGTCCGGCGGACCGGGGACGCGGCCGACGACGTCCGGATCCTCGCCGACGACGGTGCCCGGCACCTGGAGGTCTTCACCGAGGTCGCCGGGTTGCTCGGACACGACGTCCTGATCAGCCCGGAGGGCGCGGACATCCGGCACACCAACGCCCCGGTCACCGAGACCGGAGGCGACCGCACGGACCGGGGCACCGAGGACAGTCCCCTGCACGCGGTGCCCCTGCACCGGATCACCCGCCAGCCGATGGACTGGCTCGTGGTCCAACCCCCGGACCTGGCCACTCCCCTGCCCGGCTGGTTCGCGGTGACCGAGGGACTGGTCCGGCCCCGTCAGGGGATCGTGGGGTTGCCCCTGCCGGACGGACTGGCCCTCGCCACCCGGGCGGACTTCGTCACCCGCCGGGCCACCGCCGCCCGCCTCGGGGTCACCGCCGAGGGGTTGGTGACCGTCGCCGTCACCGCCCGGGCGGGCGGGTTCCTCGTCGGCAACTACAGCGGCACCCAGGAGGTGCACAGCGGCGGCCAGCTCGCCGCACTCCTCGGCGACCTGCCCCTCTACGGTGCCGACCTGCGACTCTGGCTGAACTGGCCGTCCGACCCCGGTGAGCAGGCCCTCCTCGTCGAGCAGGCGATGGAGTTGGCCGAGATGACAGGTGCCACCGTCTGGACCCCACCCCCGGGTGGCCGGGCCGAGTTGATGGACGACCAGCGTGACCTGCGCGCCCTCGACCCGGCCGGATCGGCGACCCAGTGGCAGGCGCACCACCCCCCGTACGCCGACGGTCCGGCGAACCTGGACGCCACCCCCGACGGGCTCCTGATCTCCCGGCTGACCCGGCAGCGGATCGTGGTGTCGACGGTGGCGCAGACCCGGGAGCGGACCGTCGACCCGGAGCCGACCGCAGACGCCCCCGACCCCGGGGAGTCCACCGGGACGTCCGACGCCCCCGGTGACCCGGCTCCGACGTCGAAGACGTCCTCCTCCTCCGAGGACGACCGGCCCGCCGCGACGGCGGCCATCGTCGCACCGCTGCCCCGGCCCACCCTGCTCGCCGAGGGCCGGCGCAGCCCGGCGTACGGGCCGCCCTGGCTCCGCGCGGGGCAGCAGGTCAACGGCCAGGCGTTCGACGCGTTCATCCGCATCGAGGGTGACCCGGTCCGGGCGATGGACGACGGGATGCCCAGCGCCGAACTGTTCCTCGTCGCCTTCCTCGACCCCCGGTCGGCGGAGACCGGAAGTGATCTGCTGCGGGTTCGGATCGCTCCGGGCGGCGCCATCCCGATGGCGGTACTGCGCTCACACGTACCGGCCCGTTTCCAGTACCTGCTCGGCACCCCCGACACCTACCTGCTGCCCGCCGCCCGACTCGACCGGGTGAGCCCGGTCGGCACCTTCCGGGCCGAGGGTTACGGCAAGCTCCTGCCCACCGGCGAGGCGTCCGGCGGCAGACTCCGGATCCGGTGCGACCCCACTCCGCGTTCGGTGGCGGGGCTGCCCAACGACGTACTCCGGTGGCCCGGCTTCGGCACCCGTCGCGCGTACGTCCTGCTGCCGATGAGGGCGCGTCGCCTGCCCCGGGGGTGGCTACGGCTGCACCGCAAGCAGCCGACGCCTCGGCCGAACCGGCTGCTCGTCGAGGTACGGGTGCCCCGGGGACGGACTGTGGACGTCCGCGCCACGAACGAGGCGCTGTCTCCACTGCGACAGGTGCGGACCCGGGCGGACCGGCTGCACCGGGCCGGGGTCGACCTGATCCTCGGCAGCCGCTCGTACGACCGGATCAAGGTGAGCCGGGTCTACCGGGCCCAGGGCGGTGCCTGGCAGAAGATCCCGGATGTCGTACCCGGTCCACTGCCAAGCACCGTCGGCCGGCTTCAGTCGCCCGTACGCCCCGGACCCTCCGGGTCCAGCTGAATCGACCACCGGCCACCGGGTACCGGGCCGATCACCATCGGCACACACCGGCCCCCGGTGGCCCCGGCGAGCTTGCGCGCGTCGGCCATCGCACCGGCGGCGAGGGCACCGGTGATCACGACGTACGGCTCCGGGAGGTCGTCGCCCGGGGCCGGCGGCGCAGGCAGGTCGTCGAGGTTGCGTACCCCGTCGAGGTTCTCGCCCTTGAGCACGTCGCCGACCACCGCCACCCCGATGCCGGCCCGGCGTAGCTGCTTGACGAACAGCGCGGCCGTCCGCCGGGAGGCCTCGCGGGGGCCGACCAGGGTGAGCACGTCCGGGGCCCGGCTGAGGTCGACGTGCAGCCGCCAGGGGCCCTGGTGACCCAGCACCAGCGGCAGGGTCGCCGCCGGGGCCTTCTCCCCGTCGCCGAGCCAGGCGTACGCGGGTGCGCCCCGACCTGCCGCCACGCCGACCAACCGGATCCGGATCGGCCCGACCTCGGTGGCCAGTTCGGCGTTGAGGTACGGCACCTCACCCTCCGCCGGCACCGTCGGGCGGGACACGTCCTGCTCCGTCTGGGCGGGACCGGTCCGCATCGCCGTTCGTGGTGCCCCGGCCGTCGACCCGGCGGATACGGGCTTCCTCGGGGCGCGGACCTCCCGGGCCGGGCCGTCCGGCGACGGTTCCGCCGCCGGGGTTGAGCGAGGATCGCTGCCCGGACCGGGCCGGCGGGCCGGAACGACGTCCGTACCGTTGCGGGGTTTCCCCACGGGGGGCGCGGTCCTGGCCGGTGGCACCGGGGCCGGGGGCCGGGCCGGGCGCTGGGCCGGACGGGCCGGTCTGGGCGGCTCGGACGGCCGGGCGGTCGACGGGGCGGCGTGCCCGGTGGCCGCAGGGCGGGGCGGGGGCGGGGGTGCGCGGCGGGGTTCGGCCGACGGACGGGCCGGGTCGTCGTCGGACGGGGACCCGCCCGTCTCGTCGTCGTCCGGTTCGTCGTCCTGCCACCGCCGGTCCGCCCGGTCGTCGTCCGGGGCGTCGTCGATCCGCCGCAGGGCCGTCCGGTCGTCGTCGGGCGAGTCCTGGTCCCGCGACTCGGTGTCGCGTGCCTCGTCGGTCGGCCGACCGGTCCCCGCCGAGGTTGCGGGACGGGACCGCCCGGTCGCCGGCTCGTCGTCCGACGTCGAGGTGGAGCGGGCTCCGACGACCGGTGCCGTGGTCCGTGGTTCGACACCGGTCTCCTCGCCGGCCCCCTCTGCGTCGGGCCGTCGGTCGGTGGGCTGCTGGCCCGTCCGGGCCGTCGAGGTCCGGTCGGTGGGCTGCTGCGCGGACGCCTGCGGATCCGTGCCGGTGGGGCGGGGGTCCGACGACGCGCCGGCGGGCTGCGGGGGTCGCGGCGGGGCGGGGCGGTCCGCGGACTCCGCCGACCGCGGAGCCCGACCCGGACCCTTCGGTGGCACGGCACCGTCTGCGGTGGCCTCACGCTTCGTCGCGGGGGTCCGGGTCTCCTCGGGTACGGGCCGCCCGGCCGCCGACTCGTCACCCGACGGTGGAGCCGGTTGGGCCGTCCGCGCCTCGGGGCGCCGGGGCTGCCCCGTCGGCGGCCCTGCCGGACGTGGTCCCTGACCGGGCGCGGCGGGCCGACGGGCCCCCTCACCAGGGGTGCCCGGCCGTCGCGGCTCCTCGCCCCGACCGACCGGACGCGGCTCACGTGGTTGCCCCGGACGCGACTCGGACGGGCCGGGACGCGACTCACTCGACGGGCCGGGACGCGACTCACTCGACGGGCCGGAACGGGTCTCACTCGACGGGGCCGGACGCGGATCGCCCGACCGGCCGGGACGGGAGGTGGCGTCCGGTCGACGGGGTCCGGCCGAGGGTGCCGGGGGCTTCGGCGGGGGCGGTGGCGGGGCGGATCGCTGCGGCGGGGCGGGCGGCGCCGAACGGTTCGTCGCCGAAGGCGGCCGGGGCGGCAGGGGCGGCGGACCGGCGGGCGCCGCGCCGCGCCGTGGGCCGTCCGACCGGGGCGGCGGCGGGGAGCCCGGCCGACGCGGGGCGGGGGGACGGGGCGGGGCGGACGACTGCGCAGTCGAGGCGCTGACCGGGACCTCCTCGTACCGGGACCCGTCGCCGTCGCGGGAGTCGTCGTCGTAACGGGAGTCGTCGTAACGGGAGTCGTCGTCGTGGCGCGAGTTCCCGTAGCGGGAGTCGTCGTCGTGGCGCGAGTCCTCGTCGTCACGGGAGTCCCCGTCGTAGCCGGAGTCCCTGTCGTAGCGGGGGCCGTCCCCGTCGCGGGGATCGTCGTCGTAGCGGAAGTCGTCGTCGTAGCGGAAGTCGTCGTCGTAGTCGAGGTCGTCGTCGTAGCGGGGGTCGTCGTCGAGCGTCCCGCCCCCGACCGGGGGCGGCGGTGGTTGCGGGGCCGAACGACGCGAGGCGATCGACGCCGCCGACGTGCCGTCCCGCTGCGCCGGGGCGGTCGGCGGCAGGGCCTGACTGACCACCGTGGTCGTCTCGGCAGCGTTCCGCTGGGCAGGGGTGGGGGTCTGGTGCCGCTCCGGCGGCCAGGGTCCGTGGTCCTCCAGGACCAGCTTGCCCCGGCGGCCACCCCGGCGCAGCAACAGCAGGGCCGCCACGGCGAACACCACCGCCATCAGACCGGCACCGACCCGGATCAGCAGCGGGTTGACCGGGTCGTCGGCCGCCGGGGGCCGGGCACCGGCCTGGGTCGGCACCTGCGCCGGTGCCGTAGCCGGCGTCGAGGGTGGCGGCGGGGGCGGGGCTGCCGAGCTGGGGGGCGCCGTGGTGGGTGCGACGCTTGGTGACGGGCTCGGCGAGGGACTCGGCGTCGGGCTGGGAGCCGCGCTGCTCGGGCTCGGCCGAGGTGAGGAGGCACCGCCGGGCAGCCGTCCACTGCGTACCCCGGAGCCCTCGGCGTCCTCGGGAAGCACGAGCAGCCAACCCGGGTTGAGCACCAGGCCGTCGGTGAAGGTCTCCCCGTCCGGCTGCGTCCGTCCCTCGTTGAGCTGGACGATCTCCCGGAACCGGTTGCCGTTACCGAGGGTTTTCAGGGCGATGGCGTAGAGATACTCCCGCTGACCATCCACCACCGGCCCGACAACGTAGTACTTGCCGGTCTCGGCAGGGGCTGCACCGGCCGGTGCAGCCGCCAGGGCAAGCACCATCCCGATCAGCAGCAGCACCGAAGCCAAGGCTCGCCGCATCAACACCATCGCCTTCCACACACCCTCGGTTCACACACATCCTGCCGTCCCGGCCCCCTTCTACGAATGGGGGTCCCAATGGTTCAACGGAACCCGTACGGCATCCGAGGACCGAGGCGACGACGCGGGTGGTGACGACAGGCGGGGCGGCCGGAAGGGCTCCGGACCCCGTTCACGCCGTGACCCCGGTCGACGGAGTCCGCTCGTCGGCCGGGGTCACGGGTCGGTCAGGAGGAGTGCGGACAGCTGTCCCGGTACTCCTCGATCTGCGTACCGGGGCGGGGCGGGGGGCAGAGGAACTGCTCGTACCGGGTGTCGTCGTCGACGAACCGCTTCAACCAGGAGATGCCGAACGAGGCGATGGTGGTGTTCGGCGAGTTCGGGGCGAAGTGGCTGGCGGCGTTCAACTCCAGGTACGCCTTGTCGACACCGGTGCCCAGACTCTCGTAGAACGGCTCGGCGTGTGACCTGACCGGGGCCACCGTGTCGGACTCCGCTCCGACGACGAGGGTGGGGACCCGAACCCCGGACCACCCCTTGGTCAGGTGCCACGGGGTCAGCGGGACCGCCGCCCGCAGACCGGGGCGGGACTCGGCCGCCTCCAGGGCACCGCCGCCACCCATTGAGTGACCCATCACTGCCAGCCGGTCCGGGTCCAGCCGGTCGCGTACCGAACTCTGTCGGGTCAGGTGGTCGAGGGCGGCCAGGAGTTGCCGGGCCCGGCTGCCCGGCTGGTCGTACCGGCTGAGGGTGTCGATGTTGAACACGACGAAACCCTGCGAGGCCAGGCGGGGCCCGAGCCAGGCCATCGTCGACCGCCCTGCGGTGTAGCCGGGGGCGATCGCCACCGCACCGAAGGTGCCCTCGCTGGTGCTGGTCGGGTAGTAGACGGTCCCGCCCCCGAAGCCGCTGGCCTGGAAAGACGACACCGTCACCTCGGCGACCGCGAAGGGGCCACGGGTGGCCGCGATGCTCGCCGCCGTCGGCTCCGGGCCACGCTGGTACGGGTTCTCGGCCGCGCTCGCCCGAGGGGTCGGGGCGGCTCCGGTGACGGCGAGGGCACCGACCAGGGCGACGGCGAACAGGCCCCGGGTCCGGGAGCGCCGCCGGAGACGTCGGGTTGGTGGGGCCACGGGGCGTCGTGCCGCCGCTGCCGTTCGGGTGGTGGCGGACGGTTCGGGCTGGGACAGGGGGAACGAGGACTGCATCGACCCTCCCACGGGATTGACGGATGCCACGCCGGTCCTCCCGGGCGACGGCGCGACGGGGGGGGGCGACGGGGCGGGCTGGACCGGACACAGACCGGTCCCGTCGACGGCCCCGTGCAGGGCGTCGCCGACGGGACCGGAACGGACCAACGAACCGACCGGGTCACGCTCGGCCGGCACCGGGCCGACCGGGTCAGGCCGGTACGGTCAGGCGGCCCGGCGGGTGCCGGTACGGTCAGGCGGCCCGGCGGGTGCCGCCGGAGAAGCGGCGGCCGAGTTCGTCGGCGACCTGCTCGGCCAGGTCGGTGGGGATCGCCGCCGCGATCGCCTCCGGCGTCAACCCGGCGAGCACTCCGCTGATGATCGCCGGTCCGTCCACCGGGTCCCGACCGTCCATCTGGGCGAGCAGGGCCAGCACCTCGGCGACCTGCGCCCGGGTGGCCCGCCCGGTCTCGGTGATGGTCTGGAGGGAGTAGCCGACGGTCCACTCCTTGTTGCCGTCCCCGGGTTTGGCGGGATCCCCGTAGTCGCTGTTGTGGTACGGCGGCCGGGCCGCCGGGACGGTGTCGGATCTGGTCACCTGCCGTCCCAGCGCGTTGCCGCCGTCCGGCCGCAGGATCGCGTCCAGGCTGCCGGCCAGGGTACGGCCGTCCGGGGTCCGGTACTGCTCCATCAGGTACTTGGCTACCTCGGCTGCGGTGGGCATGTCGTCCTCCTGGATGAGTCCGATGGTGGTCAGGTAACGGCGGAACAGCGGACGCTGGTCCCGGCCCGCCTTCGTCGAGTCACGAAAGAAACTGAAGTGGGTGTGCCACAGGTGTGAGTTGTCCCCGCTGGACCGA